>JBCBZW010000154.1 GCA_039815145.1 Pseudomonadota bacterium | reverse complement strand
TGGATGAAGTCCGCGTTGGGGTCGGCCACGCGGTCGACGCGCAGGTCCTGGGTGAGGGTGAAGTTCTGCACCTCGTCCCACACCAGCAGGATGCCGTCGTCGGGATTCTGCTCCACGACGTCGGGCAACGGGGCCTGCGTGGGGGCGATGAGGCATCCGTTCACGGCGCCGCTGGTGCAATCGTTCACGCCATTCGCGTTCGCCTCGAAGCCAACAATGGTGGCACTGGCCGGCAAGGCCGGCAGGGCGAGGGCTGCCAGGAGCAGCGGTTTGATCTTCAGCATCGGGGTTCGTCCTTGTAGAAGTTGCTCGAATTCTTGTTCTTCGCTGATGCCGACTTGGTGTCGACATCCCTTCTAAACGGAAAAACCTCGCCGATAGGACAAACCTCCGTTCCGACAGCCCTGCCGTCTACGCGCGGCTCAGTCCTTGGTGCAGGCCAACATCTGGATGTACGGCGCCACGGACGCCTGCTCGGCCGTCGTCGACGTGCCGTTGTAGCTGTACTTCTTTTTCTTGGCCCAATGGTGGCTGCCGCCAGGAGCGACGAACACCTCGGTCTTGGAGAGGCCCACCTCGCCGGAGAACGGGTGCTGGTGCTGGCGGTTCTCCCGATCGCTGAGGGGGGCACCGCCGAAGGTGGCCTGATCGCCGAGCGCTGATCCCACCAGGTAATGGCCGCGCATCTCGTCGTTCGCGGTCCAGGTCTGAGGGCAGGTGTCCCGATTGGGGAAGAACGCGACCAGTCCCTGGGCGATGGGTGCGGGTTGGGCGGGCGCCTCGGCCTTCAGGCACAGCATCAGGGTGAAGTAGGGGAGGGAACCTTGGGCGGGGTCGGCGGGGCCACCGATCGCCGTGTCCTTGGTCCATCCCACGTTGCTGTTGCAGCAGCTGTTGGCGGCGGCGATCGCCTTCTTGCCGATGTCTACGGTGGAGCTGAGCGCGTGCTGGTGAGTGAGTGGCGATTGGAAATCCTCGATCGCCTGACCGACCGCGCCGAGCGGCGTGCCACCCTTGGGCAACGGTACGACGAAGCGGCCATCCGCCGCGGCGAAGGACTGCCAGCCGTCGGGGCATCGGTTGGGAGCGCCGGTGACTTTCGGGGATAGCAGCACCGCAGATCCTATCGGCATGGAATCGACCGCGTTGGTGTTGGTCTGCACGCACATCGGCATCTGCATGATGGGCAGGTCGCTGTTGCTGGCGCTCGTGGCGCCATCGCTGTGGTAGGTCTTCGCCTTGCCCACGTCCGTGCCGGCGCCGCCGGCCGCGGCGATCACCTTGGGGGGCAGGCGCATGGTGAGTTCGAACTCGTGGTGATGGTCCGGCAACTCGCGGCTGGCGAGGGGCTGGCCGGCCGTTCTGTCGGAGAGGTTCGGGTTGTTGACGACCAGCGGTGCGACGCCGGCGAACTCTCCTGATAACGACCAGCCGGCGCCTTCGTCGCAGGCGCTGATGCCGTCGAAAAAGGTGGTCGTGCCGAGCGGTGCGTCGGCCTGTGCGGTGGGGACCACGGCGGTGGTCAGGAGGAGCGCGGTAGCGGCGAGGCGCCCGGAGACTGTTGGGTTTACCTGCATGGGGATCACCTGGCTGTGAGTGGGTGGGTCCTACCTGCGTAGTACGTAACCCGGCCCGAAGACCCTTCACGCGATGTGCCGTGTTGCTGCAGATGTCGTTGGCCGCCTAGTGCTGCTGCGGTCCCCGCTCCAATGGGCCAAGCAAGCTAGCTGGCGACCTCCGCGGGCATCGCGTGCTGCAGATATCGTGCGAGCGCATCTACCGCCGGCAAGACGCCCCGACGTGACGGCATCAGCATGGCGAGGTAGGCATCGCCTGCGATCCACTGCGGAAGCACCCGCACCAAGTGCCCCTTTTCCACCGCCGCGCGACACACATATGCCGGCAGCGCCACGATCCCGTGGCCGTCCATGGCAGCCTGACGCAGGGTCACCATATCGTCGCTGCACAGGGTCGGTTGGAAGGGGATGCTGACCGTCTCGCCCTGTGGTCCCTGCAGCGCCCAATGCCCGAGCTCTGGGCGCCACCCCGACTTCAGGCCACGATGAGCCGCTAGTGCCTGCGGCGTTGCGGGGACACCCTCGCGCTCGAGGTACGCGTAGCTGGCGAACAGGTGCCAGGGGACAGGCGCGATGCGCCTTTGCACGAGGGTGGAGTCCGGCAGGGCGCCGTTGTAGCCACGGATCGCAATGTCGATACCCATCTCGACGAGATCGACCGTCTGGTTGGTGACGTGCTGGATGATGCCAACCTGCGGGTGCTCCGCCATGAAGCGCGACAGGGGCTGGAGCAACGCGAACTGTGCCATCCCGACAGAGCACGACAGGCGCACCTTGCCGCTGAGAACGCCCGCTCGCTGCTCGATGAGGGCCTCAGCCGCTTCCACCTCATCGAGCGCGGCCCGGGCGCGACGGTAGAAGGCCTCGCCCATGTCCGTGACCACGAAACGTCGTGAGGTGCGCTGGATCAGGCGCACCCCGAGGCGATCTTCGAGCTGCTGCACGTGGCGGCTCAGGCGTGACTTGGGCAGCCCCAGTGCCCGCCCAGCCGGGGCAAAACCGCCCTTCTCGACCACGTGAACGAAATAGTAGTAGTCGTTGAGATCCATAAGGCCTGGAGGCTTTTTCGTTCCAAAAATGGAACGATGGTTCCCAATATTGCCAGTTTTCCCGCTGGGCGTTCCAACTCAGTATGTATTCAGGCATTCACTTTGGAGGAACGAGCCATGATCACGCGATCGACCACCTCGCCCGCCGAGCAATCCGCTTCGATAGGTCCGACCCACTCCGGCGCCCCCCTTCGCATCGGCACGGGCTTTGTTGCCACGAGCTTCCGACAGCAGGATTTCGACGGGTTGATGGACCCGCTGGTGATGGTGGATCACTACACCATGAGCGAGTCCACCTTCGGCGCTCACCCCCATGCGGGGATGTCCGCCGTCTCCGTGTTGTTCGAAGACAGCGAGGGGGTGTTTCGCAACAGGGACTCACTGGGCAATGACATCGCGCTTCACCCCGGCGACTTGTACTGGCTAAGGGCCAGCAGCGGCGCCATGCACGATGAGGCGCCGGTCCCAGGGGCCCGCACCCACGGCCTTCAGCTCTTCGTCAATCTGCCGGCTCACTTGAAGGGCGATCGCCCCGCGTCCCTGCATGTGCCCGCAGGTGAGATGCCTGTGATCGAAAACGCTAGGTACCGCGTTCGCGTGGTGCTTGGAGAGAGCAACGGTGTCGTCGGCGCCCAATCGCCAGCGTTGCCCTTCACCATCCTCGATGTGCAGCTACGGGAACGCGGCACCTTCATCCACGATGTACCTATCGACATGGGGGTGTGGCTGCACGCGATCGAGGGGAACGTGCAGTTATCTTTGGCTGGGCAGCACGTCGCCTTGAGTCAGGGGCAAGCGTTGGCCTTGCGTTCGGGGTTAGCCCCCGAGCGTCTGGGCATCAGCAGTGCGCGGAACGCCCAGGTCGTCATCCTTCAGGGTGCGCCTCTACGCGAGCCTGTGGTGCAGGAGGGCCCCTTTGTGATGGCGACGCAGGCGGCCGTGGACGAGGTCAAGCGGGCGTACGAGGCAGGGCGTTTCCCTCCGCTGGAAGGGGAGTTCGGCCTCGCGGAGCGCACTTAGTCGTCGAGCGGGATGCGGATCTTCTGCCCGGGGTAGATCCGATTCGGGTCTTCGATGATGCCGCGGTTGGCCTCGAAGATGCGCATGTAGGCGCCGGCGTTGCCGTAGTAGCGCTTCGCTATCCCGCCCAGGGTGTCGCCGCTGACGATCTCGTAGACCTCCGCCTTCTCTTCCGCGGCCGCGGGGGCCGCGCCGGGGGCTGACTCGGCCGTGGGCGTCGGCAGCTCTGCGGGGGCTGGCACGCGCAGGTCGTCCGCGACCACCCGCTCGACACCCTTGATGTTGCCAACGATCAAGACGGCCGTGTCTCGGGTGCTCTGGTTGACGCAGTCACCGCAGATGGTGGCGACGCCATCGTCGAATTCCACTTCGAGGTTCTCAATCCCCGAGAGCTGGATATCCAGATCTTGGCGGATCATCTGCGCAGCTTCGGCATCGGAGTTGAAGACCTGGCGGCCGACGTCCCTGACGAAATCGAGAAGGCCCATGTGCGTATCCCCCGTACGGCTATCTTTCTATGACCGTCGCAGTATAGCCCTCCCCGTGGTCAGCGCGGGCCTGCGGACTGCGCCGGCGCTTGGCTCAGTGCGTGTTGATCACGTCGAAGACGAAGTCCACCAACTCGTCGTCCTGCCAGTCGTCCAGGGCATCGCCGACCTGGATCTCCACCATCGCGCGCCCATGGTTCGAGGGATACACGCGGTCGAACAGCCACGTCTTGCGCTCCTGCGCGACGCGCAAGGTCAGCGCATGCAAGGCCTGCGGCGCGATGGGGAGAATCAGCTGGAAGCCGCTGCTTTGCACCGGTTGCGCGACGGCATCGGCGCCGAACCGTTGGATGAAGGCGGCGGCGAGACGCTGCGCTCGCGCGTGGAACTCAGCCACTCTTGGCAGGTAGTGCGCCAGCCCCCACAGGGCACTCAGTACGTAGGGGAACGCGGTGTAGAGATCCCCCGCCAAGCGGCTGCGCCACACGCGCAAGCTGCTGATGAACTCCTCATCGGCGGCGATCACGCCGCCCGCCGCAGCGCCCAGCATCTTGTACAGGGAGACGTAGACGCTGTCGCCGAGGGCGGCTACCTGGTCGTAGGGCTTGTGCCAGTAGTGAGCTGACTCCAGCAGCCTGGCGCCGTCGATATGCAGCGGCAACCGTGCCTCCTGCGCAAACGCCCTGAGCGCGAGCAGGGTGTCCCACTCAGGGAGTCGGAAGCCCGCCCGCCTCACGGGCAACTCGATGCAGATCGTGCTCAGCTGTTCGACGAATGGCGCAAGCTGCTCGATGTCCTCGTCACCAATCGCCTCGTGCGCCCGGCCGAAGGGCACCGCGTCCAGCCCAAGCAGCACCTGATGGGCGTCAGCCTCGTCGACGGCGAAGTGAGACTGCGGGTGGATGGCGATGTGGCGTCTGCCCGAGCGGTGAGCGTATTCGAGCAGCGCTGCGTACTGCACCACGCTGCCCTTGTGGACGAACAGCGCCTGTTCCTTACCCAACAGGTCCGCCATCTTGCGCTCGAGCAGCTGCATGGCGGGTCCATCGCCGTAGCAATCGACGGCGAGATCTACTTCGGGCACCTGCTCCATGCGCTGCAGCCACTGGCGCTGGGTCAGCGGCTTGTGGCGAGTGATGAAGCGCGTGCATTGCAGCGCTAGCGGGTGGCCGAGCAGGGCCCCGTCGTACATGCAATTCCTCCTGTATCCGGCAATTCGTGACTCGATGGTTGCCTCTAGCGACAGCTTACCTCGAATGGGCGAAGGCTCATGATGACCGCTCGTGCAGGGGTGTTCCCGAACCGCTTCGCAACGTGGGTGATGCGGTCTGGATTGCTCATCTACTCGTGACCCACAACGCTATCGGGGCGCGCGGTGGAAGTAGTCCACCAGGAAGTCGATGAATGCCCGCACCCTCGGGCTCACGTGTCGCCCCTTTGGGTAGAGGAGGTAGAGGCCAATGGCGCTGTCGACGTAGCCCCTGAGCACCTCCTTGAGGTGGCCTAGTTCGAGCTCACGGCTCACGAAGAACTCGGGCAACAGCGCCAGCCCGATATCCTGTAGCGCGAGATCTCGCGCCAACTCGCCGTTGTTGACGGCGATGTTCCCGGAGACTCCCGTGTTCGCGCGTTTGCCTTCGCCGTCGCGTACCGGCCAACGATTGCCAAAGGTGGCGGCGCGATCGACGATACAGTTGTGATGGTCGAGATCCGCTGGCGCATGTGGTTCACCACGGGTACGCAGGTACTCCGGGCTGGCAACGATGACGAGGCGGACCTCCCCAAGTCCTCTTGCCACCAATGACGAGTCTGGCAGGTCACCGACGCGCAGCGCGATATCGAAACCCTCCTCAATGAGGTCGACGAATCGATCTGCAGCATGGAGTTCGACGCTGATCTTCGGGTGCGCCTTAAGAAACGCGGGCAGTGCTTGGCGGATGCACGCGCTGGCGAGGAACACCGGTGCGGTGAGCCGAAGAGTGCCGGAGGGCTCCGTATTCGCCTCCCTAGCGTCGAGCCTGATGCGCTCCACGGCCTCCAGCACGCCTTGGCACGCTGCTAGGTAGTCGCTGCCTTCCTGCGTAAGCGATAGCTTGCGTGTCGTGCGCTGAAGGAGATCAACACCAAGCCACGTCTCCAGTTCCATCACGTGTCGGCTGACCGCCGAGGTGGATAGCTCCAGTGAGCGCGCGGCGGTGGCGAAACCGCCATCCTTCGCCACCTGCGTGAAGACTGTCATCGCCTTGAGAACGTCCATATCGATTGTCCCGGTAGCTGGGATGGAGCATCCCAGCGCTGCCCCGTTATCACCTGTCGCCCCATTATCTATCTTTGCTCTGCCTTGGCAGCAAGCCGTGGCATGCAACGGCGTGATGGGTATCCCTCCGCCTTGGATCATGAAAGGGGGAAGTGGTGGAACGACAGCGATTGACCGCGCTGGGGTTGGTGGCGATGGTGCTCGGTGCGAGCCTGTCGCCAACGACGCTCGCTGCGGTGGACATCGAAACCAAGTCTCTCGATACGCTTTATGCGGAGGCGCTTTCGGAGGGAGGAGAGCTCGTGCTGCGAGCGGGCGGCGACAAGCCCGATCAAATCGACTACTACCTGGACAAATTCAAGGCACGCTTCCCTGCGCTGAAGGTGATTCACTCCGTCGACGTGAGCCTCAATCATGCGCCGCGCTACGACAATGCACGCGTCGCCGGCGACATCGCCCGCGTTCCCGATGTCATTCAATTCCAAACCCTCCACGATTTCGAGTACTACGCGGAGCGCGGGCTGTTGGAGCCCTACAAACCCAAACACTGGGACAAGGTGTTCCCTGACCACAAGGACCCTCACGGGCGCTGGACGAGCCTCTACGGAGTCACGTTCAGTAACTACGTCAACACCGATTTGATCGCATTGGAGGACGCGCCCCGTGATGCTTTGGACTACCTAGATCCAGCGCTCAAGGGCAGGATCATCCTCACCTATCCCCACGACGACGATGCCGTTCTCTACCAGTTCTGGCATCTCAAGGAGCGGTACGGTTGGGACTATCTCGAGAAGCTGGTGCAGAACGAGCCGGTGTGGGTACGGGGGACGGCGATGCCTTACGTGGCCGTCAACCACGGTTGGTATACGGCGAGCTTCACCACCTTCTGGGCGTTCGAGTCAGCACCGGGAAGCCACACCCGCTTCCTGCTGCCGGAGAGCGACTTCTTTCTCACGTGGTTTCAAACTGCCGCCATCCCTACTCAGGCGCGGCACAAGGCGGCGGCCAAGCTCTACCTAAACTGGATGTTGTCCGAGGAGTTCCAGGCGACTTGGCTGCAGTTCCCCGTGCGCATGGATGTGGAAGCGCCAGCCGGCTACCAGTCAGTCCTCCATCACAACACCTCTCCCGGTGACTTCAGGCGTTTCATGATGAAGCGGGCAATGGTCGAGAGGTTCCGGCTCCAGCTACGTCAGCTCATCGGCGAAGCGACGGGCCCGACGCCTGTGGACATGAACTACGACGAGAAGCCCTGACCTCGACCCTCGACAATCCCATGGAGGATTCGATGACAAGTACCCTGGTGCTCACGAAACGCCCCGGTTCGAAGCCGCAGACCACGAGCAAGTTGCCGCACTCGCAACTGACGCAGCACGGGCCGGACGAGGTGGTCCGCGAGCTCCATGCTTGGGCCTTCGCCCTGGCCAACGTCGACAACGTGCCGAGTGGCATCTCCGTGCCGGGCGCCCGCGCGCTGGTGTTGCACGATCATGTCGAGTGCAACCATGCGGCGTTCATGGTCAGTCGGGAGTTTGCGCACATCCATCCGCACCCGGACAGCGGCAGCATGCACGTGATGTTGGCCCCGGAAGATGCCCTGGCGATGATCGACAAGGGCTGGGGCGAGCACCACTATCTGGTGACGGCCGGGCAGCTTCCCGTGGGACTGGTGATGGTGTACTCGCCGCGCAGCATGGAGGAGCTCGAGCAGGTGAAAGCGATCGTGACCCGCTCCTACGAGTTCGCTACGTGCTGCGCCGCCTCGAGTGCGCCTCGGCCTGCTTAGGTACGGTCGCCGGGGCGTTCAAGGGGTGGCCGCGTTCAGCGATCCCCCACGGACCCATAGCTCGCCGGCACCCCATCCCCCGGCGTGCTCTGCTGGATGAACTCGCGAAGGTGCTGGTTGGACGTCGCCAGATCCTCGGCGCGCAGGTACATCATGTGGCCGCTGCGGTAGCCCTCGAAGCGCATCCGGTCCTTCAGGCGTCCGCTGCGGTCGAGGTTCCACAGCACGTACTTGGCGGAGAAGTAGTCCGTGGCGCCGTCGTAGTAACCCGACTGCACCATCACGTTGAGGTAAGGGTTCTGCGCCATGGCCTGGCGTAGCTCCTCCGCCACGTTCGTGTCCTGCCCCTCCCACGGTCGCACGGGGCCGAAGAGGTAGTACTGCAGGTCCGTCTTGAACTCGAGTTCATCGCGCAGGTAGGCGTTGATGGCCGGGGCGAAGGCGTGGTTCCAGGAGATGAGCTCAGGCGGGTAGTCGTAGGCCTCGCCGGCGTTCTCCCGGTCGAGGCCCAGGTAGCGCGAATCCAGCCGGCCGATCGTGTACCCCTCCTCGCGCAGCAGTTCCTTCCAGAAGGCCGAGGCTGGCACCGCGAGGTTGTAGTCGAGCACGAAGCGCTCCGTGAGGCCGGCGTAGCGAGCGACCTGCTGGGCCACCTCGCGACGCTCGCCATCATCGACGAAGCCGCCCTTCGCGGCCACGGGCAGGTACTGCTCGATCGTGAAGGCCTCGACCTCTGGTAGCAGTTCCATCAGGTCTTTCTGCTGCAGGGCGGGTTCGAGCTGGCCGTGATAGTGCGCCGCCGCGGCGTAGTAGGGGAGCTTCAACAGGGTCGAACGGGGCGACGGCCCGGTGGCCTCCAGACCGAGGCCCGTGGGCGACACCAGGATGACGCCGTTCAGGTACATCCAGTGGCGGTTCTGCAGTTCCCCTGCGAGGCCAGACACGCGCGTGGTGCCGTAGCTCTCGCCGATGAGGTATTTCGGCGAACGCCAGCGGCCGATGCGCGACACGAAGACGTCGATCCAGCCGGCGAGGTACTTCACGTCCGCCTCGACGCCGAAGAACGCCTCGCGATCGACGCTCTCATCGAGGATTCGCGAGAAGCCCGTGTTCACGGGATTGACGTAGACGATGTCGGCGACATCGAGAATCGAGTGAGGATTGTCGCGCACGCCGTAGGGCTGCACCGGGTAGCCTTCCTCGTCGATCATCAGCCCCTTCGGGCTGGTGTAGCCGAGGTGCATCCACAGGGAGCCGGACCCTGGGCCACCGTTGAAGGAGATGAACAGGGGGCGCCGTTCGCGTGCCTCCACGTCGCTGCGCTCGTAGTAGGTGTAGTGGAGGGCGGCGATCGCCGTGTCCTCGTCGCCGTAGACGGGCTGGGTGCCGATCGTGACGCGGTAGGGCACGCGTTTGCCGCGGATCTTCACCTCGGCTTCGCGGGTTTGCGCGCTGTCGGCCGGTAACTCGCGACGGGGAAGCGCCGCTGCCGCCTTCTCCTCCATGCCTTCGGCGGCCGTGCCCTCGGTGGCGGCCTCCGCACCCAAGCTGGCGCCACTCGTGAATAGCAATGCCACCGTGGTGAGCAGCGTGTGGAGGGCTCGCCGTGGAGAGGGCGACGATGATGCTTGGGGCTTCATGGGCGGTTCCTGTGGTGGTTCGGGCCCCGACTGGGCTTGGATCAGGCGCGTGTTGAGGGTAACACCGTGCGGGAACGCGCTTCGCGGGCTCAAGGCGTCGCGTCGTCGGGGCTTCGCAGCAACAGCGCCTCAACCGCGGTGCTCGCATTCGCCATGTGGGCGACCGTGACACGCGGTAGAGTAGTTAGGCTTACACTCCCTGCAACCGAGGCCAATGCCCAATGTTCGATACTCCTTTCATCATCCCGGTCGTGGCCATCATCGCCTGGGCCGTGGTGGCCGTGGTTCGGGCTAAGCATGGCATCGATGAGTCCGGCAACGTCGATGCATCCTCGTCAGCGGTGAACAAGAGGGTCGAGAGTGCGTTGGCCGAGCGGGACGCAGAGATCGAGCGCCTGCGCGAGCGTGTGCAGGTGTTGGAGGCGATCGTCACCGATACGCACAAGAGCCACCACCTCGCCGAAGAAATCGAGAGGCTCAGGGAGGGCTAACCCCGACGCAGTGCAGTCGCTGATCGCCGCGGGTAGGCGGGTCGCGCCCGCAGTCTCGCCGCGCATCGTGCTGCATGTGTCGTAATTCAGTCGCCGCTTGCGTAGAGCACTTCAAGGGCCGATCAACCGCCCCCGATAACAACGCTCATGGAGTGCAAACGTGACGACCCAATACCCCGCGCGCCAGGTGCTTTGCCTGGCGATGCTGCTGCTGAT
>JBCBZW010000153.1 GCA_039815145.1 Pseudomonadota bacterium | reverse complement strand
GTGGAAGCGCGGCCTGGCCGCAACCGAGGCACTGACACCGTGGCAGGCAAAACCATCCCGATCAGCGCGCGGCTAACGCCGGACGACGCCGAATTCATCGCAAGGCTCGAGGTGGAGGGTGCGACCACCCCCAGCGAGAAGCTGCGCGCCATCATCGTGGAGGCGCGCCAGCGCCACGACGGCACGGAGGACTTCATCGGCTCCCTGAAGCTGGTGGAGGAGATGCTCGCCCCCACCATGCGCATCATTCGCGCCGGCGAGTTCGAGCATCACATGCACTCCGAGCTGGTCACGCGGGTGGCGGACTGGGTGCCGGAGTGCATGGCGTACCTGATCGCCTCGAACGGCGCGGACAAGGAGCTGTCGGCTCAGGCGCTGCAGGAGATCGAGGTGGAACTCCTCGCCCGGGTGCTGGTGCTGATGCAGTCGGTGCTGCAGATGGCGGTGACGCGACGCAGCTCGTGCTACGAGCCCACGCGCATCGACGGCGCGATCGAGCCGATGCTCGAGCTGGCGCAGGTGATTATCGACAACCGAGGCAAGACGACGAGGGAGCAGGAGAAGCAATGACAGAAACAATAGGAAAACGCGTAGGACGCCTCGTCAGCGGGGGCTTCAACGCCCTGATCGACGCGGTGGAGAACTCGGCGCCGGACGCGGTCATGCAACAGACCATCCGCGAAGTCGACGAGGCCATCGCCGACGTGCGCGCGGAACTCGGCAAGGTGGTGGCGAACAAGCACCTGGCGAGCCGGCGCCTGATGGACGAGAACCAGCGCCACGGCGAGCTCGACGGTCAAATCCGTATCGCCCTCGACAGCGGTCGCGACGACCTGGCCGAAGCGGCGGTCGCCAAGCAGATGGACATCGAAGCCCAGATCCCTGTGCTCGAGAAGTCCGTCAGCGATGCAGGCGAACAGGAACGTGAGCTGGAAGGCTACGTGCTGGCCCTGCAGGCCCGACGCCGGGAGATGGAAGCGGAGTACCAGCAGTTCCTGGCCAGTCGCGAAGCCGCCCAGTCCACGCCGGGCAGTGCGGGCGCGAGTGGTGCAGCCAAGGCCAACGACAGCGTGGAGGAAGCCACCGCAGCCTTCGATCGCGTAATGGCACGCACCACGGGTCTGCCAGGCGGCGCTCGCGCCGAGAGTCGAGAGGACGCCTCACGCCTGGCGGAGTTGGACAAGCTATCGCGCGAACACCGGATCCGCGAACGCTTGGCGCGCCTGAAGGCGGAGCCTAAGAGCGAATGATCGAACTCTTAACGGCGGGACCCAACTGGGTCTTCGCCGGGGCGCTCGGCCTGATGGCCTTCGTCGGGGTGATCGAAGTGCTCGGCGTACTGGCGGGCGGCGGCTTGTCCGATTGGTTGGACTCGCTGCTGCCCGAGCTCGACGTCGACGGCGACATCTCGGCACCCGAACTCTCCGGTGGGTTCGGCGCCCAGGTGCTGGATTTCCTGTGCCTGGGACGGGTGCCGGTGCTGGTGCTGCTGGTGATCTTCCTGGCGGGCTTCGGCCTCGCCGGCCTGGTCGTGCAGACGATCGCCCTCGAATTGGTGGGCTTCGTCCTCACCGGCTGGCTGGTGGTGCCCATCGCCCTAGTGGTGGGCTTAGGTACCACCAACGTGCTGGGCCGCGGGTTGGCGCGCGTGATGCCCAAGCAGGAGACGGACGCCGTGAGCGACAGCACCTTCGTGGGGCGCATCGCCGTCATCACCCTCGGCACGGCCCGCCCCCAGGCCCCGGCGGAGGCAAAGCTGCGCGACGAGCACGGCCACACCCACTACATCATGGTGGAGCCGGATCGCCCGGAGGCGCAGTTCGAGCAGGGCACGGAGGTGTTACTGGTCGCCCAACGCGGCGCGGTGTTCACGGCCATCGTGAACCCCTCGCCGGTGCTCACGGATTGAACACACGGATTACATATAACTAACAACGAGGAATCTTATGCCCGATCTAGGACCTACAGCGAATCTAATCGCCTTATCGGTCGGCACGGTCATCGTGCTACTGCTGGTCATCCTGCTGATCTTCTCGCGCATGTACAAGCGGGCGTCGAAGGAAGTCTCCTTCGTGCGCACGGGCTTCGGCGGGCAGCAGGTGATCATCAACGGCGGCGCCCTGGTGTTCCCCGTGTTCCACGAGATCATCCCGGTCAACATGAACACGCTACGCCTCGAGGTGCGCCGCGCCAACGAACAAGCCTTGATCACCGCCGACCGCATGCGGGTCGACGTGACGGCAGAGTTCTACGTGCGCGCGAAGCCGACCTCAGATGCCATCGCCAACGCTGCCCAGACCCTCGGCATGAAGACGATGAACCCCGGCGAGCTCAAGGGCCTCGTCGAAGGTAAGTTCGTCGACGCCCTGCGCGCCGTGGCCGCGGAGATGGCCATGGAACAGCTGCACGAGCGTCGCGTCGATTTCGTACAGAAGGTGCAGCAGGTGGTGTCCGAAGACCTGCTCAAGAACGGTCTGGAACTCGAGTCCGTCTCCCTGACGGCCCTCGACCAGACGAGCTTCGAGCACTTCAACCCCCAGAACGCCTTCGACGCGGAGGGTCTCACGCGCCTCACGCAGGCCATCGAGTCGCGGCGCAAGGTGCGCAACGACATCGAGCAGGACACGCAGGTGCAGATCCAGGCGAAGAACCTGGAAGCCGAACGCGAGAAGCTCGATATCGCGCGCGAGACCGAGTACGCGCGCCTGAAGCAGGAGCGCGAGATCGAGATCCGCAAGGCGGCGCAGACCGCGGAGATCGCCTCGGAGCAGGCGGAGAAGCAGCGCGACGCCGAATCGGCCGCCATTAACGCAGACCGCGAGGTGCAGACCGCACGCATCGTGGCTGAGCGCGAGGTGGAAGCGCAGCGCATCGACAAGGAGCGCTCCGTGGAGAAGGCCGAGGTGGAGCGGCGTCAGACCATCGAGCTCGCCGAGCAGGATCGCGCCATCGCCGTGGCCGAACGCTCGCGTGCCGAGTCCGAGGCCAGTGCCGAGGCCGACCGCGCCCGCGCGATCGCCGTGAAGGAGGAGGAAGCGGTCGCCACCGTACGCGATGTGGAACGTGCCACGCGTCAGATGGAAGTGGAGCTGGTCATGGCCCGTCAGGTGGCTGACAAGGCCGCGATCTCCGTGACCACCGCGGCCGAGGCTGAAAAGCAGGCGGCGGACGACCAGGCCGAAGCGGTGCGACTGCTCGCCGAAGCCGAAGCCAACAAGGCGCGTATCACTGCCCGCGGTGAGAGTGACGCCGAGCTCATGCACGCGGAGGCGGCGGCCCGCCGCTACGAGGTGGATGCAACCGGTAAGCAGGCCTTGAACGAGGCCGCGAACCTGCTCTCGGACGATCAGATCAGCATGCAGATCCGCCTGGCGCTGATCGAGCACCTGGCGAGCATCGTGGGTGAGAGCGTGAAGCCGATGGAGCAGATCGAAGGCATCAAGATCATCAATGTCTCCGGTCTGGGCGGCGATGGCGGCGCAGCGGGCGTCGGCGGGGGCGGCAGCGGCGGCGACGGCAACGTCGCGGACCAGCTGGTCTCCAGCGCCCTGCGCTACCGCGCTCAGGGGCCGCTGATCGACTCCTTGCTTAAGGAAGTGGGCTTGGGTGACGGTGGCCTGGATGGGCTGGTCAGTCGCTTGGGCACCTCGCAGGCCGAAGGCGGCGCGCCGACCACCAACCCTGGCACCGAGAGTTGATGCTGCGGGACGCCGCCTGCGGGCGGCGTCCCCTCCCCCATGGGATACATAGCGAGCACCTTCTACGATAAGGCCCTTAGCCTTGCGGGCCAGGGCCAAGCCTCCCCCGAGCGCTTCCGATCCGAGCTCTTGCAAGACATCGGCCTAAGCGCCGGGCTTACTCGCGACGCCGGCGACGGGATGCTCGACGACTCCGCATTCTTCAGCTTGCTCGAAGCGATCGCCCAACGGTGCGACGCGGGCCGATCGATCGGTATCCGCATCGGCGCCACGATGCGCTGCGACGACTACGGCGCCTTCGGCCTGGCCTTCAAATCCGCGACCCACCTCGAGGGCTCCTTCGAGCGCGTGCAACGCTACGGCAAGGTGGTGACCAACGTCGCCAACTTCACCCTGGAGCAAGGCACCGACGGCAGCAGCAAGTGGATGACCGTTCCCTCCGCCGCCAGCGGCCGCTTGGGAGAACTCATGACCAACGAGCTCGCCCTGGCAGCGGCCACGGCCCTGAGTCGCGAGGTGAGCGGTGACGGGTTCGCCCCTGAGGCGGTGTCCTTTGCCCATCGCGCCCCAGACGAGTCCACGGAGGCGCAGACGTTCTTCCGCTGCCCCGTAACCTACTCGGCTGAGCGCAACGGCCTTCGCGTGTCCCTCTCGAGCCTCGAAGTTGCCAACCGCCTGGGCGATGCGAAGATCTCCGAGTTCTTCGACCACCACCTCAACACGGAGCTCGAACAGCGCACGAGCGCCCAGCCGCTGGACGCGCGAGTGCGCCGGATGGTCACGCGCGCGCTGAGTGAAGGCCCACCCAAGATCGAGAGCATCGCCGCGCAACTGGGCGTCAGCCAGCGCACGCTCCAACGCCGCCTGGCCGCGGAGGGCCACGTGTACCTCGATCTGCTGGAGCAGGCACGCCGCGACCTCGCCACCTCTCTCCTCGGCCAGCACACCTACGCCCTGGCCGAAGTGGCCTTCCTCTGCGGCTACGCGGACCAGAGCACGTTCACCCGCGCCTTCAAACGCTGGAAAGGCGTCACCCCCGCCGACTTCCGCAAGGCGGCCGCGAGCGACGGCTGATACGCCCGCGAGTGGCGCCCCCGGCCCCTGGCGCCAGATGCACAGACTTCGGCACCGAGCGCCAATCCCGCAGCCCGGAGCGCCAATAACCTGGACCTACTCACGTCGGGGAGCGCTTCCCAGCCTGCCCGTGCCCCGCAATCACTCGAGGTGCCTCTGATGACACTGACTAAGCTCCAGACTACGATCTTGGCCATCGCCGGCTTCACAGCCCTGCTGATCGGCACCCTGATCGCCCTAGCCCCCCACGCCTTCTACGCCGGCAACGGCATCGACCTCGCCGGCAAGGTGGACCTGCTCAGCGAGCTGCGCGCACCGGGGCTCAACCTGGCGGTACTCGGCGGCGTGATGTTGGCGGGGCTGGTGCGTCCGCGCTGGCGGACTGTCGCGATCGCCACCAGCCTGATCGTCTTCATCGCCTTCCCGCTCGGGCGCCTACTGAGCGTGATCGTCGACGGCTGGCCGTCGACGTCCATTCAGATCGCCTTGGTGGTGGAGCTAGGCATCGCCGCGGCCTGCGTCTTCGCGTTTGTGCTGCCCCCTGGATCGCCTCGAGGCGACAAGCGCTAGCCCGCCAAGCACGAGCAAGCTCCACGGCGTTACGGCACCGCCGCCACCGTCATCCACGATCATCGGCTGATCGGGCGGCACGCTATCGTCGAACAGGGCCACGTCGCCGTCGTTCATCTGTTCGAAGTCCGTCAGCGGCAGGAACGACGCCACGCGAAACCCCGTGCCCGTCACGTCAGGCACCGCGAAGTAGGCCGTGCCGGGGGTCAGGTCGTAGAAGCGGTAGGCGCCATCGCGGTTGGTGATCGCCCGCGTCTCTCCCGGCTCGCGGATGCCATCGCCGTCCGAATCGAGGTACATGGTCAGCCCGCTCACCGGCGACTCCCCCTCGTCGAATTCGCCGTTGAAGTTCTCGTCCTCGAACACCACGCCGCCTAGGGAAGCGAGTAGGTTGAGGGCGAAGTCCACCCGCTGCGGCGTGCCGCTCGCATCCACCTGCACGCCACGCGGGTTCGGGGAGTTGAGACGGTCGAAGCGGTAGTGGCCGGGGAGGATGACATCGACGGTGTAGACACCCGCGTCGAGATCGTGGAAAGCGTACTCGCCCTCGCTATTGGTCGGCGCGATCGGTTCCAAGTCCGCATCGTGCTGGCCGTTGCCGTTGAGATCCAGGTACACGCGCACTGATCGCACCGGTGCGAACTCGCGCGCCGGGTCGTCGATGCGCCCACTCAGGGCCGGCGAGCGGAACACGGGCTCGGAGTAGGGTGAGGCCGTCCGTGGATTCACACCGTCATCGATCACCGAATAAAAGTAGTAGGGCTGATCTGTCTTACGGCTGAAGGTCTCGCCGCCCCACATCGCCATCTGCGCGCCGCCCTCGACCGGGTCGTGGTCACCGTAGGGCAGATCGCGCGCGACCAGGCGACCGTCGTAGCCTTCGTCATCGTCGTCGACGAACACGGACACGCGTGCATCCTCGGTGAGCGTCGGATCGGTGAAGTAGCTCAACATCAAGGTCTCGGGGCTCGTCGCTTTGCGGGCGATCGTGAGCACCAGATCCTGCTGGGCCTGCGACTTGAGCGCCTGCATCGGTGGCGCGCCGGCCATGGTCACGGGGGGCGCGTTAGTCGGGTCGGGGAAGTGCCCGCTCACGTCGATGTCCATCGCGAGGGTAGGCGCGAGGGCGGTGAGGTACGTGAGGGCGAAGGTACCCTCCCCGGCCAGCGTCTCCCCGGGCAGGGGGGCCGCGTGGTAGGTGAGCTCGAGGGGCGAGGGACCGAGCACCACCAGTTCCTGCAGCAAGCCGCCCACCAGCGAGACGCTGTTGGTGACGAGGTCGCCGTTGCTGTTAGTCACCTCGTTGAGCACCAGCAAACCGTTCTGATCGGTCACGGCGAGCGCGTCGGCCGCCAACTCGAAGGCGCTCACGTTCGGATCGGTCAGGGTGATCCGGATCATCAGCGAGGTCGCCCCCTCGGGCACCGTGAAGTTGTTGGTGATGGTGGTCTTCTCGGCGTTCTCCTCGTTCTGCATCACCTCCTGGCGAATGTTGCCCACGGTCTTGCCGCCGATCAGCTTGAAGGCGCGCGTACCGAAATTGTACTCGGCCCCGACGGTGGCGAAGATCACCTTGGTCCACCCGGCGCCGAAGCTGTCGTCCGCATCACCCTTCACACTCTGCAGGGCGACGCCGATGTCCTCGAGCACCCAGCCGCCCACCACCGGCACGCTCTCGGGCACCTCCAGCTTGGCCTCACCGAGGAAGTAGTAGCTGCCCTTATCGATCAGCAGGTCGGCGATGACGGTGACGCCCGGGTCCGTCGGCGACATCATCGTGCCGCTCAGCTCGTAGCGATCTTCGCTCCAATCCAGCGTGAGCTTCACATCCCCCTGGCCTAGCAAGCCCGTAAAGTTACCGTCGTCGTCCTCCTCGGCGCCCACGAACACCATGTCGTCCACTTCGAGCATGTTGCGGTCGATCATCACCTCGCCGTTCATGCGCAGGGCCGTGACTTCCTGGTCGTCGATCATCCACTGGCCGCCGAAATCGAGGCCGATGGTGCCGTCGATCTGCCAATCCGCCGGTTGGTCGAGGTTGCTCACGGTGGCGCCGATCTCCACCACGCTCACACCCGTATCGCCGATCTCGATGCCCTCGTCGTCGCCCGTGGCGGAGAAGGCGAGGCTGATCGTGTCCGGGATGCCGTCGACGAGGTCGATCTCACCGTCCACCTCGAAGCCCTCCACCGGGAAGGCGATGTCGAGCGTGGCGTCGACGTCGACGCTGCCGTCGTCGCCGCGGGAGTAGGCGAGTTCGAATTCCTTCAGTTTCAGGCTGTCGACGTCTACATCGTCCAGGTCGACCGTGACGCCGTCGAGCATGAAGTCACCGTTCTCGATGACGATGCCGGGCTGATCCTGGGTGCCCAAGGCGAGCGTGGCCGACCACAGGCGCTTGACCGTCAGCGCGCCGGACAGGGCGTACTCGTCCTGGTCGGCCTGGTAGTCGATGGTGGCGGGGTTGTCGTTGTCGACGCAGACCGTGAGCCCGGCCAGCTCGAAGGCGCCGCTGAGGGCGATGTCGAGACTCTGCAGCACCTTGCCGTCGCCGGTGACGACCAGGCCGGGGCTGTCCGCATCGCCGAGGTCTGCCTCGATCTCCAACGTGCCGGACTCGTCGCTCTCGACCTTCTTGTCGTCGCCATCATCGTCGGTACAGGGATCGTCGTCATCGTCGCTGTCGGCGGGGTCGTCCATGTCGCCGCCGCCGGCGTCATCGTCCATGGCGTCCACATCGTCGCCGCCATCGCCGGCATCGGCCTCGTTCTGCGCCTTGCCCACCTTCACCTTGGCCGAACCGTAAATGCTCCAGGTCTTGACGGCGTCGACCACCTCGAAGTCGACGTTCAGGGCGACGCTCTCCAGGGAGAAGGCATCGCCGATCATCAGCAACGACTGCGCGTCGAGGGTGCTGGAGGCTTCGGGAAGGTCATCGAGGCCGCCAACCGGATCGGTGGCGTGGACGGCGGAGGCCGTCAGCAGAGCTAGGGCAAACGCTAGGGAACGGCAACACACGGGCGGAGCTCCTCGCATCCAATTCGAGGTATCGACAGCCTTGGTACCGCATTTCCGGTTGCTCGCGCAATGCGTTCGATGTGAGAGAAAGGCCGCGCACGGGACACGTAGGGAGAGGTCTCAGCGAGGTTGGCAAGCGTAGGGCCGCTGGAGAGGAGCGTCGAGACATCGCCGACCCACTATGCAAGGATCTCGTCACTCGGGTCGCTAATGACTAAGACCGTCAGCGCAAAGGAGAAGTGCAAGCGATGAGTGAGCTAACCACGTTCGGCAAGGGCGAAGACGTCGAGGTGACGCTGGCAGGGTTGCCGAAGATCATCTTCAAGTCGATCTCCACCAAGCCCGATGCGCCGTGGCTACGGCAGATCGCTATCGCCACCGTAAGGCGCTTTTTCTTCCTCACCGAGGACTGGAGCATGACGCTGCGTTCCGAGCGGTTCCCCAACCACTCGGGCACGATCATCATCCCGGAGATCACCAACGGCGAGCGCTTCCAGTTCGACGGCGCCTCCATACCCGTGCCGTGGTTGGTCAGTTTGATCACCGTGGGCGTACTGCGCCCCCTGGGCGTACTCCTGGTCGCCTCGATCGTCCACGACTACGCGTTTCGCTACGGGTATCTCAAGGTACGAGGCGACGACGGCACCGTGCGGGATGTGCCCATCGACCGGCACGATGCAGACGAGCTCTTCCGCGAGATCGTCACTGTGGTCAACGGCAACCGCGCCGTGGGCCGCCTCGCCTGGTACTTCGTGCGCCTCGGCTACTGGCTGGGGGTGAAGTACAACGGCAAACCCCGCACGGGCAGGCCGCCCACCCTCGTCGCCATCTCGTTCGTCGCCGCCCTGGGCCTGCTCGGCCTGCTGATCTGGCACTACTCACTGCCGGTCGTCGCGGTGACCGCGGTGGCCTTGTACCTGGCCTTCTATCTGGTGACGCTACGCGCCCTGGGGGCGCTGCCCATCCCCCTGTTCATCTTATCGTTATTGGGCATCCTCGGCGTATGCACCGTGTGCACTCGCGTGATGCTAGGGTCCTGAGTTGGAAGTTCGTTGAGTCATTCGCACGGGGACTTTCGTTCCTGAGTGCGGCGCGACGACGAGCGTGGCAGGCCCCACGGGAGGAGGAGCAACGTGCTCAGGGGCGAAAAGACCTCGCGAATGAGTCAACGAACTTCTGACTCAGGACCCTGGGGTAGCTAGCAGACGACCACGCGCTGAACTCGCCAGCGCATGGTCGCTCAGCAGGTTCAGCGCGTACGCACGATCTTCGCGGCCATGGTCTTTATCTCCTTGCCGCCCATCTCCTGAAACATGGTCATCGTCTCGGAGTTCTCATCGGGGAAGGTGGAGATCATGCGCGAGGGAATCTTGCCGCCGCTCACGGGGTCGATGGCGTCGCCGTTGAACTCGAACATGCCCTTCTCCTCGTTCCAGTCGCCGTAGGAGACGAACAGGCCCGTGGAGGTGTTGTCGGTCCAGGTGCTCCAGTAGCGGCCGGTCACGTTGTCGTAGCCGGTGCGGCCCATACCGTGGAAGTCCATGCCCATGATCTGGCCGGTCCAGTGCTCTTCCAGCACGCGGCCGCCCATGGTCATCTCGCGGCGTACCTGCATGGTGCTTTCCATCGGCGGCGCCGAGGGGTCGCCCCAGCTCTGCATGGTGGCCTCGTAGGTGCCCGCCATCTCGGCGAGGCGACGATGGGGCGCATTGACGGCAGCGGCGCGCTGCATGGCCTCCATCATGGCGGCCTCGGCGGCGCTGGGCGCGGGCCCGCCCTCGTGGTGATCCGCTAGCGCGGCCGTGACCGGTGTGAGCACGGCGGCGGCGGCGAGGGCGAGCAGGGTGTATCGCAACGACATGGTCCTTCTCCTTGACCGATGGGAGCCAACGCTCCGTGGATCGCGATACTAACGCCTCAGCTCGCTAGACCGAGCCCAAATTCCCCCAACGGCACCGCGCGCCTATTTCGGCCCGGGTAAGAAGGCCTGACACCAGTCGGGCACGCGGAGGGTGCGCACGCCGAGGGAACACTCCTTACGTACGTACTGCTCGAGCGTGTAGCACTGGCGGGTGGCGAGGCGCGTGCCGATCTCGGGCTTGCGCTCGCAGATCATCGGCACGGCCGCTGCGCCTTCCGCCGTCTCGACGGCTCGCCGCTCCACCTTTCCCTCGCGCAGATCGGGGATGAGCTCGGCCAACTCCTCCCAGGTATAGGTGCCACCGTCATGAGCGTATTCGCGTAGGTATCTTCCACAGATCTTCGCCACGGCGATCGTTGCTACGCTGCCCTCAACCCCTCGCCTAGCGCTCCCGCCATGTCCCCGCCGCCCCGCCGAACGAATCGCCCGACGCTACCCCCCCGAGGGCGT
>JBCBZW010000152.1 GCA_039815145.1 Pseudomonadota bacterium | reverse complement strand
TCCGCGTGTTGCATGTCGGGCACGGGGACGGAGACCTGGAGCTTGAGGCGTGGGGGCGAGGCGGCGTCGACGATTTCGACTTCGCGGTCGCCGCCTAGGTAGGCGGCTACCTGGTCGAGAGGGCGGACGGTGGCGGAGAGGCCGATGCGTTGGGGGTCGCGGTCGCATAGGGCGCTGAGGCGTTCCAGCGAGAGGGCCAGGTGGGCGCCGCGCTTGTTGGGGGCCAGGGCGTGGACCTCGTCGATGATGACGGTCTCTACGCTGGCGAGCGTGGCGCGGGCCTTGGAGCCTAGGAGGAGGAAGAGGGACTCGGGGGTGGTGACGAGTATCTCGGCTGGATCGCGTTGCTGGCGTTGGCGGTCGCGCTGGGGGGT
Organism: Pseudomonadota bacterium; assembly: GCA_039815145.1. NCBI lineage: Bacteria > Pseudomonadati > Pseudomonadota > Pseudomonadota bacterium. Next base: position 10,387 of record JBCBZW010000152.1, on the reverse strand, counting down.
GTCGCCGGTGCGGATGTCTACGCGGGGGGTGTGGTAGGGGTGGTTTAGGCGGTCCGCGGTGCGGGCGATGCCGGCGAGGGGGGCGCGGAGGTTGCGTTCGATGTCGTAGACGAGGGCCTTGAGGGGGGAGATGTAGAGCAGGCGCACGCCGCCCTCGGCCTCCTCCTTATCCGCAGGCGCCGGAGGGCTCGCGGCGAGGCGGTCGATCGCCCAGAGGAAGGCGGCCAGGGTCTTGCCGCTGCCGGTGGGCGCCACCAGGAGGGCGTTGGCGCCACGGGCGATCACCGGCCAACCGCGCGCCTGGACGTCGGTGGCGTGGGGGAACTGTTCGTCGAACCACGCGCGGGTGGGGCTCGCGAACTGTTCGAGGGGAAACTGTGGAGGCCGCTTCATCAGGGGAGTGAGTCTAGCGCGCCACGGAGGACCTCTTTGCCGCCCACGATGCCGCAAATTGCTTAGCCGAGATCGCTAACCCCACTACCGAACCCAGATCCATAGCGCTCGGTATGGACATGCCCGGTAGTGGCGCGATATGGAAATACGCGCCAAATAAAGTCAGATCCCGCCCTTTTCTGGCGCATATTCGTCGTTTGCGACATATAATCCAAGGGATGCCGAAACAGATACCGTCAGAAGAGCTCAGCGCAATCTTCGCAATCGTCGCGGCTCACCCCGAAGGCATGCCCGTGAGCCGAATTCGGGCCCAGCTCCCGCACGGGATGGCCAACCGAACCCTCCAGCGACGTCTCGCACTCCTCGTCCAGCAACAGCGCTTGGTCGCGGAGGGAAACTCGAGAGGCCGCCGTTACCGCGTTGCCTCTCCCAGCGTTTCCGGTGGGGCCACTCTTACCGACGGACGTAGCGATACGATTCGAGCTCCAGGCGAGGTGTACGTCCCGCTCTCGCCTGAGGGGGAGCAGATCAGAGAGACCGTTCGCGCCCCGATCCAGCACCGCAGCCCGGTGGGTTATCAGCGCGATTTCCTAGAGGACTATCATCCGAACGAGACCTACTACCTGCCCCAGGAAACACGCGCTCGATTGCTGGCGATGGGACGCCCACCGCACGCCGACCGGCCGGCGGGCACCTACGCGCGCACCATCCTAAGCCGCCTGCTGATCGATCTGTCCTGGAACTCGAGCCGCCTGGAGGGCAACACCTACTCGCTGCTCGAGACCGAACGTCTACTCGTCATCGGCGAGACTGCAGATGGAAAGGACGCGCTGGAAGCGCAGATGATCCTCAACCACAAGGCCGCCATCGAACTGCTGGTGGACCAGGCCGACGAGATCGGATTCAACCGCTTCACCATCCTCAACCTACACGCATTACTAGCTGACAATTTGCTCGCCGATCCCGAAGCGGGCGGTCGTCTGCGACGGATTCCTGTCGGCATCGAGGGTACGGTCTACCACCCCCTCGAAGTTCCACAGCTCATCGAAGAGTGCTTCGATGTGCTGTTGACCAAAGCCACAGCTATCGCTGATCCCTTCGAGCAGGCTTTTTTTGCGTTGGTGCACCTGGCGTACCTGCAGGGCTTCGAGGACGTCAACAAGCGCGTGTCGCGATTGGCCGCGAACATTCCACTCATTCGCGGAAACTTATGCCCGTTGTCGTTCGTGGACGTACCGGAACGGGCCTACATTGATGGAGTGCTGGCGACCTACGAGTTGAATCGCATCGAACTGTTGCGTGACGTATTCGTCTGGGCGTACGCACGATCTTGTGCGCGATACTCAGCGGTGCGCCAATCGCTCGGTGAGCCTGATCCATTTAGGCTCCGATACCGTGAGCAGGTGGGCAGGCTTGTCCCCGAGGTCGTGCGCCGGCGATTAGACAAGCGAGGCGCGGTGGCGCTGGCGCGAGAGCGCGCTGCGGCTGAGGTGCCGGCGGTGGATCAATCGCGTTTCGTGGAAGTTGTGGAAACGGAGCTCATGAGCCTCCACGAAGGGAACATCGCGCGCTATCGCCTGCGGCCGGAAGAGTTTCGCGAGTGGTCTCGGGGTTGGAAGTGAGGGCGTCAAAGCGAGCGGCGCTGGAGGCTGTGAAACAGGACTGACCGAGGGTTCGACCGGCGCTTGACCCTAGACTCCATTCCCGCAGATCAAGTTATAGGGCACGGTGCGAACGTCGCAAGATGACAACCGAGTCCACCACTGCATAAGGTCTTCTAGATCCTCGAATCCCTCGATCGGATCGTTTGGATCCGTTTGCAACTCTGCAGGAATGACGATTCCGTAACCTAGCAACCCTCGACTCTCACTGAACAGAAAGAGTTGGCGCTCCTCCTCGCCATTGTGTTCCCTAACGCTTGAGATCAGCCAGACCCCTCGAGCATAGGACTCAAGCCCCAAGTTGATTTGCTCTGGGAAGTGGTGGACGCTAAATCGCCAACCCGCTTTATCATTCCAGGCTGCGTCGTAGTCGAGTTGAATACCCTTCGGAATCGAAAGCCTGAAGTCAGGCGTCTCGATGCAGTACGACCCGATCGTGCTGCAGTCGTAAACCTCTTCCACCGAAACTGCACTCGAAGCCCACAGTGCCTGCTCGGCATGAAGCCCCTGAACTCTTATACGACGTGGCAGCAGAGATGAGACATTCAAATAGGTCGCGGTTGGAGTAGACCTCTCCGCCTCCGGAATCTCCTGCGCAACCACCAAGCCAGTCTGCGCGCTGGTTGCCAACAGCAGGATTACCAACACCGATTTGTACAGAGTCATTTACGTATGCGATCCCGACGCTCTTCGCAGAAAAGCAAGACTAAGAGGCAGGATAACACCGCAGCCCCAGACTCAGCGCTGCATGCGTCGCTTGGTCAATGGCCGGTCGCGGCGAGCTTTACTGCCGCTGAAATCTACAAGGAAACACTGCACATTCATCACAACCCCAGATCGACACCATGCTCTTTCAACCAGGTAACCACATCTTGCCAGTACTTCGCCTGTTTGCTGCCGCTAGGGAATCCCTGGAAATGGACAACGCGATCGCCCAGCGAGTTTCCGAAGTCGTCCTTCTGGTCGAACTTGGCTCCCAACATGAGCAGTTCGTACACGGTGTCGAATCGCATCACCTCAGCGGCCGCCATCACAGGCGTTTGCCCCCCAGCCGGCACTCCATCGATCGCGAACGGCCCGCTCACAGCATCAATGTCGGCCCCCGCATTGATCAGCAACAGCATCGAAGATCGATTACCTTCTCCCGGGACCCCAATAGTCTTGAACAGCGGAGGTTCAGGTGGATGACCAGCGCTCAGATTTGGGTCTGCGCCGTACTCCAGGAGAAGCTCAAGGAATCTACTGTCCCTGTGCCTGGCCGCCCAATGGATCAATGAGCTCTGCCCGAAGCGCCTATCCGGATCCGCGCCGAGCGCCAACAGTTGCTCGAAACCACTCAGACTAGACCCCCGCAGAGCGCAGAAGAGCGGCACAACTCCCTGCGCGCCTTCTGAGTTGACGTCCACCCCCTCTGCCACCAAACGCGCGACCACGCGCTTCTTTCCACGTGCGGCAGCTCGGGCCAACGCCTGCACGCGCTCGTCCGCGAACATCTGCTCGATGCGCATTCGAGCAAGCAGCGTATTGCGCTGACGCAGTCGCAGCTCCTCCTCGAGCGATTCCATTCTTGGAATGTCGACATCCTGTGCATGGCAGTCAGAAGCAAAGACCACCATCACCAGCGTGGCGATGACAAGAAATCTGAAAATCATGGTCGACAACTAACACGACCCTTTGCTGCGGCAGCCGCGCTCACCAACCCTGCGTACCAGGATCCCCTTTGAAGGGTCCGATCACTTCATCCGTGATCCATCCGCCGTAGAACTCACTCGACTGCGGCCTGACGCGCTCGCCGTCCACGTAGCACTCCACACGGGAAGGGTAGAAGCACAACCAACCGGCGATGGACTCGAAGGGTTCAAACGGCTTGTCGTAGCACCACGCGACCTTCGCTACCCTAGCCCCCTCGGGATGCACAAAATCCCAGTAGCGCGCAGCACCCTTCCACTCGCAAAGACTCTCGCCCTGCGCCGGGCGCAAGTGTTCCGTGTCCGCATCCTGAGGAGGTAGGTAGAAGGTGGGCGGGCTAGCCGTCTCGAGAATCCGCTTCGCCTGACGCGTACGCGCAAGCTCTATGCCGCTGGCGACCACCACCACCTCGCGCGGGTCGGCCACCAAGCTCGGCGGCCGGGGGTAATCCCAAACGGACTCTTGGCCTGGCCCGGTGGGATCGGCGAACGCAGGGCGTGCCTGGCCGCGGTGGCTCCAGCCCTCACGGGATTTCTTCAACCAATCGGGGATCTTGGCCATGCACTCACCTGCGTTTGAACGTGCCGACAGTCTAGCTTTTCCAGACGCGTTGATGCCTACAGGCTAGACGCCCTTTCCAGGTTGCCCCCACGCGATACCATGGTCCATCGATAGTGAGCAGGCACATCAGGCATGGGCGCGACCAACCACCGAGACCACTGGACCCTCGACCCCGACATCGCCTTCCTCAACCACGGCTCCTTCGGCGCCTGCCCCCGCCCCGTGCTCGCCGAACAACAGGCCTGGCGCGATCGCCTGGAGCGCCAACCGGTGCAGTTCTTCGCCCGCGACCTCGCCGGCCTGCTCGACGAAGCCCGTGCACCCCTCGCCCAGTTCCTGGGCTGCGCCCCAGCGGACCTCGCCTGGGTCACCAACGCGACGGCGGGCGTCAACGCGGTGCTCCAATCCCAGCCCTTGGCACCGGGCGACGAACTCCTCACCACGGACCACGAGTACAACGCCTGCCGAAACGTCCTCGACTACGTGGCCGCACGCACCGGCGCACGGGTGGTGGTGGCAACGCTACCCCTCCCCATCGAGGAGCCCGCGCATGTCGTCGACACGCTGGTGCGCGCCGTCACCGCGAACACCCGTCTCCTGCTCGTCGATCACGTGACCTCGCAAACGGGCCTCGTGCTGCCGATCGCGGCTATCGCCAAGGCGATGCGTGAGCGCGGCATTCGCGTGCTCGTGGACGGCGCTCACGCCCCGGGCATGGTGCCCGTCGCCTTAGATACGCTGCCGGTGGACTACTACACCGGCAATTGCCACAAATGGCTATGCGCACCGAAAGGCGCAGGCTTCCTCTGGGTCGCCGCGCAGCATCAGGAAGAGGTGCGACCGGCCATCATCAGCCATGGCGCCAATGCTCCGACGGGCGAGCGCTCGCGCTTTCGCAACGAGTTCGATTGGAACGGGACTTCTGACCCCACGGCGATGCTCTGCGTGCCGGCCGCGTTGCGCTTCATGGGGGAACTGCTCCCCGGCGGCTGGCCCGCCCTGCGCGAGCAGAACCGCGCCCTCGCGCTGACTGCGCGGGAACTCCTTATCGACGCCCTAGGCGGCGCGCCCCTCGCCCCGCCCGAGATGATCGGCTCCATGGTGGCCCATCCCCTGCCGCCGAGCCGCGACGCCTCGCCGCCAACGTCCATGCTGTACGCGAACCCGCTGCAGGAATCGCTCCTGCGCGAACACCGCATCGAGGTCCCCATCGTGCCCTGGCCGGCACCACCCGCTCGCCTCGTGCGCATCTCGGCGCAGCTCTACAACGAGCTTGACGAGTATCAGCGGCTCGTAGCAGCGCTTCCGGACGCTCTCGCGAGAGACCTAGCGTGAGCACTCCTCGCCCCAGCCGCGGACACACCCGATGATTCTGCGCGAGTTCCTAGAGTCAGACCTGGAGCGCCTCGTGGAGTTGGCGAACAACCGCAAGGTGTCGCGCTACCTCATCGACACCTTCCCTTACCCGTACACGCCTGCGGATGCGCGGTGGTGGATCAGCGAGGGCTGCAAAGCTAACGAAGCAATCAGCAGAGTGATCACACTCGAAGGCGGAGAGCTCATGGGTGCGGTTGGGCTCACGCCCCAGCAGGGTTGGCGCGCGCATATCGCAGAGATCGGCTGTTGGGTGGCAGAACCGTTCTGGGGCCGCGGCATCGCTACGCAGGCGGTGACAGTCATGACCGAGGCAGCCTTCGCAACACACGGCTTTCGCCGGTTGATTGCGCCCGTGCTGGCGCCGAATGCGGCATCCGCGCGCGTACTGGAGAAGTGCGGCTACCGCTGCGAGGGACGGCTGCAGGAAGAGGTGAAGCGGGACGGCGTGTTCTACGACATCCTCCACTACGCGCGAACCCGCGAAGGCACCTAGACCTCGAGTTCCGTCCAGGTGCCCGTGGCGATGCCATCGAGGGTCCAGGAGCCCACCCGGTAGCGAATCAGACGCAGCACCGGAAAGCCGACCGCCGCCAGCATGCGCCGCACCTGCCGATTGCGCCCCTCGCGGATCGTGAGGCTCACCCAACGATCGGGGACCGTCTTGCGCACGCGCACCGGCGGATCGCGCGGCCAGAGACTCGCGGGCTCATCCATCAATCCCGCCTTCGCCGGCTGGCACGGCCCGTCCTTCAGCACCAGCTTGCCATCGCGCAACGGGTCGAGATCGGCATCGTCAGGATCGCCTTCCACCTGCGCCCAGTAGGTCTTGCTCATCTTTGCCCGGGGGTGGGCGATGCGGTGCTGGAGCGCGCCATCGTCGGTCAACACCAGGAGACCTTCGCTATCCCGATCCAGGCGGCCCGCCGGATAGACCCCGCGCACATCCACGTAGTCAGCGAGAGTGGTCCGGTGCTCGGCGTCGGTGAACTGCGAGAGCACGCCCCACGGTTTATTCAGCAGAATGACTCGCGCCATGCTTAATGCAATTGTTAGCGTTCTGGCACGTCAGTTCGTTGAAGAATACGCACGGGGCATTTTGTTCCTGAGTGCGGCGCGACGACGCGCGTGGCAGGCCCCACGGGAGGAGGAGCAACGTGCTCAGGGGCAAAAAGCACCCGCGTATTCTTCAACGAACTGACGTGACAGGACACTAGTCAGGCCTGCTGATACCAATCGACTCCGTCCGCGTCGCGCTCAGCTCGCACCAGACCGCGCCGCTCCAGCTGGCGCAGATGCGCCAGGGCCTCACCGGTGGCGATCGTCTTCTCGCCGCTCTGGATCGGCCGGCTGAACAGCACCCCGAAGGTGTCGAGCACACGCAGGGGCTCGCGGCAGGCGCGATACAGATCATCGAGCGAACTCTTATGATGATCGATGAGCTGGGTCAGGCGCTCCTGCGCCCCGTAGAAGGGCAGTCCGTGGGATGGCAGCACCAGCGTGTCCTCGGGCAACTCCGCCCGCAGCGCCGCGCAGGACTCGAGCCACTCCTCCAAGGGGTTGGCTTGTGGCTCGGTCGGCCACACGCTCACGTTGGAGGAGATGCTCGGCAGGATCTGATCCCCAGCGATCACCACCTTGAGCTGCGGGCAGTACAGGCACGCATGCTCCGGTGAGTGGCCACGCCCTACCAACACGCGCCACTCGTGCTCGGCCAGCAGCAAGCGTTGCCCGTCTTGCAGGCGCACGTACTCCCGAGGCGGGGGTACCACCGCCGTGGCGAACAGGCCGAAGGTGCTCGTGTAGTGGCCGAGGGCCTTCTCGCTGAAGCCGGCGGCGCGGTAAAAAGCGAGCGCCTCCTCGGGCGGCTCCCCCGGGGCGTCGTTGCAGAGCATGCGGCCGTAGAGGTACTCCCCACGCGTCATGTGCAGGGGCACGCCGTGGCGTTCGCACAGCCAGCCTGCGAGCCCCATGTGATCCGGGTGCATGTGTGTGCAGATCACGCCAGTGACCGGTTTACCTGCCAAAGGGCCCGCTTCCAGCTGCGCCCAGAGCTCGCGGGTGGTGTCCGTGCTGATCCCGGTGTCCACCAGCGTCCAGTGGTCTCTACCTTCGAGCACCCATAGGTTGATGTGCTCCAGGGAGAAGGGCAGCGGCATGCGCAACCAGTGCAGCTTCGGCGCCACCTCGATCAGCTCGCCTGGCGCCGGGGGCGTCTCGAAGGGAAAGCTGAGCGACGAGGCCGGCACCTCAGCGGGTGAGGCGGGGTCGAGATCGATGGGTTCGCTCACGATTGGAGGTCTCCGCTGGGGCGCGCGGCCGTGGGTGACGGTCAGGCTTCGAGGGCGATGACCGGCGCTTCGCTGTGCACGCGCTGCGTGCGCCATACCACGCGCGGCGGCTGGCCCGGATCGGCGTGGAGCACGTAGACCTCCAGGCCCTCGGACTTCTCGCGCTCACCGTCCAGAGTGAAGTCCACCTCGAAGCTCATGTGGCACACGGCGGTGGGGCCGTAGTCCTGCGTATCGATGCTGTTGATCGTGAGCTGGATGTCCGTGGCGGCATCGACGAACTCGCGGTAGCTCGCCATCATCGCTTCGCGGCCTTCGAGCTTCTCATCGCCGAAGGGCATGAGCATGACCACCTGCTCGTCGAAGTAGGCGGCGAGATCGTCCCAGCGTCGCTGCAACCAGGCATCGTTGAGGGCACGGATTGTGGATTCTGCTTCCATTCAGTCTCGGGTCCGTCGAGGGTGGGCCGCGGCCCCGCGGGCCTACCGGATATCGCGAGGGCCCGTACGCTGGCGGGCCCGGTGTGTCGCTGGGCTGGCGCTAGCGCGCTGTGCTGTCGCCGCAGCCGTCGCTGTGGGGCCGCGACCCCTCCGCCAGATCCACCTGGCGGGCACCGCTGATCAACGGCGCGAAGACGCGGTACAGCACTTCCGCCCAGTGGCGGATACCTTGGGCGTCGAGAATGAGGTCGTTGCGCACTTCGAGCGCCACGTGGGGCAGGTCAGCCGACTCCGCATGGTGGGCCATGGTGAAGAAATTCGGTAGGCGACCGGAATACGGCTGGTTGTCCCCCACCTCGATGCCGTCGAGCTGGCTGAGCGATTTGATCAGGGGCAGCGAGAGACGTGGATCCTGATTCCACAGCACGCCGACGTGCCAGGGCCGAGACTCTCCCTGGAACACGGGGGTGCAGCTGTGGATGGCGATCACGGCCGGGAGTATGCGCCGCTCGCGCATGCTGTCCAGGTGGCCGGTGATCGCATTGTGGTAGGGCCAGAAGCAGCTGCGGGCGCGCGCCTGGCGCTGCGCCTCGGTCAGGTCTTCATTGCCGGGCACACGCGTGCCGTCGGCCACCGCCGGGAAGGCCACGGGGTGGTCGTGCGGGTAACGGTTCGGATCGATCACCAGGCGCGAGAAGTTGGACAGCACCGCCGGCGCATCGAGCAGGCGCGCCAGGTGGCGGGTGACGGCGGCGGCACCGATATCCCAGGCGATGTGTCGAGACAGCTCTTCATCGCTCAACCCCAGACGATCGAGGGCCGCTGGCACCTCCTGCCCCGCGTGATCGCATACGAGCAGCGCGTGCGCGGCGCCCGTTGCATTGACGATCTGGTAGGGCGGCAGGTCGGTTGGACCGAGCAAAGGAAGTGCTGATATGTCAGTCATCTACGCTCGCATTGGACAAGAAAAGGTGGCCGCATCGCAGCCTAGCGTTCGACTATACGGAGCCGCGGAGGACTTGTGAACCAACCCGGCCCGGTCGGCGAGACGGAAATCCACGACGGCTTTTTGGCCGTCATTTCCCGGCCCGGCGGCGCCGCGCAACGTTCCTCACGCCGGCCGTGCTGACAGCCTGCTCCGGCGAGGGTCCGGCCTCGACGCGCAGAACGCCCGCCTTCCAACCGGATATGACGTCGCAGATTTGCCGCTTCAACCGCTGGTCAGCGCTCACCGTCGATCGCGGGCAGCGCGGCCGAGTGCGACGCCCGGGCCACCGCCCTCGCCCCGCTCGACCGAGGGGACGGGATCACCCTGGCGGAGGGTGCCGGCCTAGCGGTTTGCTTGGGCGAGCGGGCCATCGATACCTCGGGTGCTCCCGTTCTGGCCGAGTTCGCAACCAACTCGATGGATCGTCGATTATCGAGGGGAATGGGCAGCGAACGCTGGCGCGTACCAGAACCGCTCGACGTCTCGGCGCGTGCAGCGACGGCCCCGAGTTCGCTACCCTGACGTCATCCGATCACGGGAGCGAAGAATATGGCGTCAAACGGACTGGTGCGCGGCGTAGCGGTGTTGCTCAGCATCGTATGGGCGGGACTCGTCTCGGCGCAGACGCCCCTGCCTCCCGGCCCCCCTGCGGCACCGCCGGGTGCCGGCATGACGCCAGAGCAGATGGCGTCGGTCGTCCATCGCATCGATCCCGAGGCGCGCCTCGAGGGCAACGTGTGGGAGTTCGACGTCGACGGCACGTCCCTGGCGCTCGTCTTCGACGTCGGCGCAGACCGCATGCGTCTCATGCTGCCGGTGGCCGCCGCGGACGAGCTGACCGACGCGATGCTGCGACGCCTGCTCCAGGCGAACTTCGACACGGCCCTGGACGCCCGCTACGCGATCGCGCGCGACACACTCTGGGCAACCTTCATCCATCCCCTGAGCCCTCTCACGGAAGATCAATTGCTTAGCGCGATCAGCCAGACC
>JBCBZW010000151.1 GCA_039815145.1 Pseudomonadota bacterium | reverse complement strand
GTCGTCAGCCGGGTCGTCAGCCGGGTCGTCGGCCGGGTCGTCAGCCGGGTCGTCAGCCGGGTCGTCAGCCGGGTCGTCGGCCGGGTCGTCAGCTGGATCGTCAGCTGGATCGTCAGCTGGATCGTCAGCTGGATCGTCAGCTGGATCGTCTACCGGGTCTGGGCCGGGCCCAGGTCCCGGTCCAGGGCCCGGTCCGGGATCGTCCACCGGGTCCTCCGACGGTTCATCCATGGGGTCATCGACGGGATCGTCCGCTGGGGCGTCCGCCGGATCGTCGGCGGGGGAGTCCATGGGATCGTCCATCGGATCGTCCATCGGATCGTCGATGGGATCGTCGATGGGATCGTCGATGGGATCGTCGATGGGATCATCAACCTGGGTATCCCCGACGTCGCCGACGGGGTCGTCCATGGGATCGCCCGCCGGGGCGTCGTCGACAGGGACATCGCCACCGGCGACGTCGGTGCCTTCCTCAACAGGAACGCAAGCCGTTCCCGCGGCGAGGACGAGGGCGACGAACCAGGGGCGAAGCGATGACAGGCCGTGCGCGACGACCGAGGTGAGCGTGAAGCGGTTCACGTAATGGAAGGCTCCGGGCAGAAAGCTCGGAGCAGTGTAGGCGCGGCACCATGCTACGCGCCGTGCGCAAAGTCGCGGTGATCGATTTTGTCAGGTAGATGCAGTTCACGCTCGCAGGCGGTAGCCCGTGCGGAAGATCCACCATATCGCGCCGGTGCACAGGCCAAGGAACACTAAGGTCATGGCCACGCTCATCGTCAAGCCGACGTCAGCGTTCTCGTAGAAGCTCCAGCGAAAGCCAGAGATCAGGTACACCACCGGATTGAACAACGTCACCTTCTGCCAGAAGGGAGGCAACATATCGATCGCGTAGAAGCTGCCGCCGAGGAAGGCCAGCGGTGTTATGACCAGCAGCGGTATCACCTGCAGTTGCTCAAAGCCCTCGGCCCAAAGACCGATGAGGAAACCGAACATGCTGAAGGTAATCGCGGTGAGCAGGAGGAAGGTCAACATCCATCCTGGGTGCTTCACCTCGATCGGTACGAAGAAAGAGGCTGTCACGAGGATGATCACGCCGATGACGATCGACTTGGTGGCCGCCGCGCCGACGTAGCCGAGGACGATCTCGAGGGCGGAGATGGGCGCCGAGAGAATCTCGTAGATCGTGCCGGAGAAGCGGGGAAAGTAGATGCCGAAGGAGGCGTTGGAGATGCTCTGCGTGAGCAGCGAGAGCATCACCAAGCCGGGCACGATGAAGGCCCCGTAGGGCACGCCGTCGATCTCCTCGATCCGCGAGCCGATCGCGCCGCCGAACACGACGAAGTAGAGCGAGGTGGACAACACCGGGGAGAACACGCTCTGCATCAGCGTGCGTAGCGTGCGCGCCATCTCGAAGCGGTAGATGGCGCCTACTGCGCGGAAGTTCATGCACTTTCCTCGACGAGGCTGACGAAGATGTCCTCGAGGGAAGACTGCGAGGTGTGCAGATCCTGGAATTGCACGTCGGCCTCGCGCAGGGCGTTCAGCAGGGTGGTGATGCCCGTGCGCTCGCCGCGCGTATCGTAGGTGTACACCAGTTGTTCGCCGCCTTCGCTCAAGGCCACGCCCATGTCCCGCAAGCGCGGCGGCAACGCGTCGAGGGGGGTCGCCAGGTCGAGCACCAACTCCTTGCGGCCGAGGCGGCGCATCAGCTCGTCCTTCTCCTGCACCAGCAACAGCTCCCCGTGGTTGATGACGCCGATACGATCGGCCAGATCCTCCGCTTCCTCGATGTAGTGGGTGGTGAGGATGATGGTGACCCCACGGTCGCGCAGGGAGCGCACGGCCGCCCACATGTCCTTGCGCAGGGCCACGTCGACGCCAGCCGTCGGCTCGTCCAGGAACAGGATGCTCGGCTCGTGGGAGAGCGCCTTGGCGATGAGCACGCGTCGCTTCATGCCGCCGGAGAGGGTGAGGATGCGCGCGTCCTTCTTGTCCCAGAGCGAGAGCGTCTTCAGCACCTGCTCGAGGTAGGCGGGGTCGGGCGCCTTGCCGAACAAGCCACGGCTGAAGCTCACGGTGGCCCACACGGTCTCGAAGGTGTCCGTGGCCAGTTCCTGGGGCACCAGGCCGATGGCGGCGCGCGCCGCGCGAAAGTCCCGGGTGATGTCGGCACCATCGACCCGCACCTCGCCAGAGGTGGGCTGGACGATGCCGCAGATGATGCTGATCAGCGTGGTCTTGCCAGCGCCATTGGGGCCCAGGAGGGCGATGATCTCGCCTCGCCGGATGTCCAGGTCGATGGACTTCAGGGCGACGTGGCCGGACGCGTAGCGCTTGCCCAGGCTTCGGATGGTGATGACGTTGTCCATGGCGGCGCATGGTACACGCGATGGGGGAGCGGTGAGGGAATCCCCCGCGCCGTGGCGCTAAGCCCTACAGAACGTCATCGAGCCAGCCCTTGCCCCCCGGCTCCCCAGCTCGCTCGAGACGTTCGCTGCGACGAAAGCAATAAGAGCTCCGGCCGCTGCGGCGGCTCCCCGAGGAGCCAATCGGCGGGCGTTGCCCCCTTACCCCAGGGCAACGCCTCGCCTCCCTTTAGCGTCCTGAGATCCCTAGTCTTCCCCGAGGTAGGTGGCCAGCAGCCGCTCCCACTCGGCGCTGCGCGTATGGCGCAGGATCTCCTGGTTGATTGCCTCGCGCAGGGGCGAGCCGTTCGGCAGGGCGATACCGTAGTCCTGGTGAGCGAACTGATTCGGCAGCACGCGTACCGTGTCGTTAGCTTGAGTGGCGGCGAGGTAGCGCAGGATGGGCATGTCGTACACCACCGCATCCGCCTCACCCGCCGCGAGGGCGGCGATGGCGTCCTCCACCGCGGGGCGCGTGCGATGGCGAATCAGGTGATCGTCGAGGTAGGCCGCGCTCGTGCTCCCCGTAACCGTGATCACGCGCCGGCCCTGGAGGTCGTCGATGCCGCTGATCGTGTTCTCCAGCCGATCGACGGTCAGGGCGGTGGCGATCGCCGCCGTAAAGCCCGAAATGATGATGATGCTGGCGAACATCCAGATCAGCCCCACCACCCGCCCGGGCAGGGTGGCCGGCGCCTTGTCACCGTAGCCGACGGTGGTCATCGTGGTGGCGGACCACCAGATGCCGCTGGCGACGCCCTCCAGGGGCGACTCGGGGAATTGATCGTTGCGTCGACGCTCGGCCAACCAGACGATCACCCCCACCACCGTGAGTAGGGCGAGCAGAGCGAGGGCGGCCTCGAGGAAGGCGAGGGAGCCAAAGCGTCCGAGGGCGGAGAACAGCGAGCCCGACGACTTGCGCGGTACGGCGATGCCGAGACCCGACGAGTAGAAGGGGTGGGTGAAGTCGACGGCGCTCTCGCGCTCGGCGGTGATCGTGATGGCGGACGCCGCGGCATCCACCTCGCCCGCTTGCACCGCGTCCAACATCTGGGTGAGGTCCATTTCGACCAGCTCGAAGTCGAAGGCCAGCGTCGTGCTGAGCTCACGCAGGAGGGCCACGGTGATGCCCTCCCACTCGCCGTTACCATCGCGCAGGGCGAAGGGCGGCGCTTCACGGGTCGCGATCACCAGGGGGGCAGAGCGCTGCCCGTCCTCGGCGCCCGCCGCTTGCGGTACCTCTTGGGCGTGGCCCGGGCCTGCCACCGTGAGTAAGGCGAGCGCCGCGGGCAACAGGGAGGCGCGCAGGCGCGCGAGCATGGGGAGCAGGGCGGTCACCGACATTTTGCTTCTCGTGATTCGGGTGTGGGACTACACCGAACCGTAACGATTCGCCGAGAATCGCAACAGTGCTGCCATGAGTGTTTACAACCGCGTCCGCGACGCGGTGGCGGAGAGGATTAGCCATGAACAGTGAGAAGGTGTTGTTCGACAACGCACAAGGCGAGCGCCTGGCGGGGCAGCTGGAGCGCCCGCCGGCGGGCACCCCCGTGCGTGCCTGGGCCTTGTTCGCCCATTGCTTCACCTGTACGAGGAACATCCGTGCGGCCCGGGTGATCTCGCGCCAGCTGGCCGATGCGGGCATCGGTGTGCTGCGCTTCGACTTCACAGGGCTCGGCGAGAGCGAGGGCGACTTCGCCGACACCAACTTCTCATCCAACGTCGATGACCTCGTGGCCGCGGCGCAGTGGCTGGGCGAGCAGGTGGAGGCGCCCGCGTTGCTCGTCGGGCATTCGCTGGGCGGCGCTGCCGTGCTGAAGGCGGCCTCCCGCCTCGAATCCGTGCGCGCCGTCGCCACCATCGCCGCCCCCTACGAGCCGGGGCACGTGGCGCACCTGCTCGATGACTCGCGTCAGGAGATCGAACGCGATGGGGAAGCCACCGTCTCGCTCGCCGGTCGTCCCTTCCGCATTCGTCGCCAATTCCTCGACGACCTGGTGGCTGAAGGCGCGCCAGCGGAGCGCCTGAGCCGCTTGGGTCGAGCGTTGCTCGTGATGCATGCCCCCCTCGACGACACCGTGTCGATCGACAACGCCTCGAAGATCTTCCAGTCGGCCAAGCACCCGAAGAGCTTCGTGACCCTGGATGATGCCGATCACCTGCTCACCCGTCCGGCGGATGCCGAGTACGCGGCGCAGGTGCTGGCGGCCTGGGCGGTGCGCTACGTTGGGGAGCCCTCGACTGGAGTGCCAGCCCTGGCGCCCCAGGGGCACGACGTGGTGGCCGCGACCGGGCAAGGTTACCGAACGGATATCCTCGCTGGCGGTCACGCCTTGATCGCCGATGAACCCCCCAGCGTGAACGGTACGGATGCCGGGCCTACGCCCTACGGGCTGCTCTCGAGCGCCCTGGCCTCCTGCACTAGCATGACCTTACGCATGTACGCCGACCGCAAGCAGTTGCCCCTGGAGCGGGTGACCGTGCGCGTCAGTCACGCCAAGGTGCACGCCGAGGACTGTGCCGATTGCGAGACCCGCCAAGGCAAGGTGGACGAGTTCCGGCGCCACATCACTCTGGAGGGCGACCTCACGCAGGAGCAGCGGATACGTCTGCTGGAGATCGCCGATCGTTGCCCCGTGCATCGCACGCTCGAAGCGCCGGAAGTGAAGATCCGCACCGAGAGCTGAAACGCAACGAGCCGCTCAGGATGACTCCGTGAGCGGCTCGTCGAGGGGGCTGGTTGAGCAGCAGCCCTGAGCGATGTCGTGGTAGCTCGCCTCAGGCGTTCACAGACGTCTGGCGACGCAGGGCGCCCGCACCCACCAGGGCGGAGGCCATCAGCAGGAAGGCGCTGGGGATCGGCACGGCGGTGATCTCCGACACTTCGAAGGCGATCAGCCAGCCGTCGAGGAACCCGGTGTCCAGGCCGGCGTTGTCGGTCAGGAACAAGGTCCAGGTGCCGAGGGTATCCGTGCCTGCGAAGGTGCTGAGGGCATCGTCCGGTGCGAACCAACGCATGCAATCCACGCCGATGATGCTATCGGAGCTGTCGCAGCTACCGCCGCCCATCTCTTCCGCGTCGACCGGCGAGTTGTCGCCAAAGATGATCGCCGTGCTCGCGGAGAGGTTGGAGCTGTCGCCAACGCCGCCGTCCACACCGCCGGGGCGGTCTGCGAGGGTGATCTCGGTGCCGTCAGGACCGGTGAGGGTCCAGATCAGATCGCCGGCCCAGGTGTGCTCGACGAGAGCCAGGAGGCCCACGCGGATGATTTGTGCGCTGTCGCCCACGTCGATCGAACTGGAGACGCCCACCGGCGAATCGTCCGGGATATCGAGCTGCAAGCCCGGGCCCGTTTGGTAGGTCACGGTGGCTGCGTTGGCGCCGGCGGTGGCGAGGCCAGCGAGCAGGGCTGTGGCGAAGGCGGCAGCGATGCGGGAGGAGGGCGTCATCATGTCACTTCTCGTCCTTGATCAGGTTGGTTGTTGCGGTGCAAGGTCAGCGGTGGTTCGCTCGGTCGTCTTCGAGTGCGAGCCGCCGTCCGTGCCGGCTTGGTCCAAGTCTAAGGTGGAACCCACCTTTTCCCTACAACTTAGCGGGTTCTGGCTTACAAACATGTGAAGGCCGTCGACCTTTTCCGACAACGACTGTGAACCTTGTCCTTGGGTCGTAGGTAGCGGTGTTTCGTGGTTTCGGTCGATTTGGATGAAAAAACGCTCGAAAAGGCGTCGACAGCCGCCCTTTTTGCCAAGTTCACTCGATTATTTTACTTAATCCAAGTGCTGCCGCGGCCGCTTATCACCCTGAGAAAAATCGATGAGCGGTCAGGCGCGAGGGGGCTTACCCAGACCTCTTCGCGCGCGGTTGCGCAAGGACGCCGCTGTACAGCGCGTGTCTCAGTCCGGATCGAAGCCAGGCGGATGGGCCGCCAGCACCTCAAGAAACTGTTCACCGTACTGCTCCAACTTGAACTGGCCGACGCCGGAGACGGCCAGGAGGGTCTGCGCGTCGGTGGGCCGGCGAGTCAACATGTCCGCTAGCGTCGCGTCACTGAAGATGACGTAGGAGGGGACACCGCGCTCGTCGGCCAATTGCTTGCGCGTGCTGCGCAACGCTTCCCATAGGCGCTCGTCCTCCGGCGCCAGGGCACTCGGGTCGAGCACGTCCGCAGCGTTGCGGCGTCGGCGACGGCCGGCGCTTGCATTCGATTTCATCGCGCGACGCATGGAGAGCTGCGTCTCCCCCCGAAGGACCGGACGACACGCGGGGGTCAGGTGAAGGCCGCCATGACCTTCGAGGTCGACCGCCAGGTAGCCGTGGGCGATGAGCTGGCGGAACACCGCGCGCCACTCGTGGGGGGCGAACTCCGTGCCGATGCCGTAGGTGCTTTGGCGGTCGTGACCGAAGCGGGTGATGCGCTCGTCGGGTTTACCGAGCAAGACGTCGATGAGGTAGTTCACGCCAAAGCGCTGGCCGGTGCGATGGACGGCGGAGAGCGCCTTCTGCGCGGCCACGGTGGCGTCGAAGAGCTCCGGCGGCTGCAGGCAGACGTCGCAGTTGCCACATGGCTCGTCCAAGGTCTCCCCGAAGTATTCCAGCAGCGCCTGACGCCGGCATTTGGTGAGTTCGCAGTAACCGAGCATGGCATCGAGCTTCGTGCGCTCGACGCGCTTGTGCTCATCATCCGCCCCGGCGCCCTCGATCATCTGCCGCAGCTGAATCACGTCCTGGAGTTGGTAGGCCATCCAGGCGTCGGAGGGCAGGCCGTCGCGACCCGCGCGGCCGATCTCCTGGTAGTACGACTCGAGGCTCTTCGGCATGTTCAGGTGGGCGACGAAGCGTACATCCGGTTTGTCGATGCCCATGCCGAAGGCAATCGTGGCTACCACGATCACGCCCTCCTCGCGGATGAAGCGGCGCAGGGCGTCTGCGCGCGCGTCCTTCTCGAGACCTGCGTGGTAGGGCAGGGCCGTGAGCCCCTGAGCGGCGAGGTACTCGGCGATCGACTCCACCTTGCGCCGTGACAGGCAGTACACGATGCCTGCCTCTCCCGCGTGGCGTTCGCGGACGAAGCGCAGGAGACGGTCGCGGGCGTTGCTCGCGCCCTCGTTGACGGTGATACAGATGTTCGGACGATCGAAGCTCGAGACGAACTGGCGTGCACGCCCAAGGCCCAGGCGTTCGACGATCTCCCGTCGGGTGGGGGCGTCCGCCGTGGCCGTCAAAGCCACCCGCGGCACCTCGGGGAAGCGCTCGTGCAATACGCTGAGCTGAATGTACTCGGGGCGAAAGTCATGCCCCCATTGCGAGACGCAATGGGCTTCGTCGATGGCGAACAAGGCGGGCTGGGCGCGCTCGAGGAGGGCGAGGAAGCGATCGGTCATCAAGCGCTCGGGCGCGGCGTACAGCAGGTCGAGCTCGCCGTTCAGCCACTGGCGCTCCACGGCCTGTACCTGCGACAGCTCCAGCGTCGAGTTGAGGCAGGCAGCGCGCACGCCGAGTTGGCGCAGGGCCTCCACCTGATCCTGCATCAGGGCGATCAGCGGCGAGATCACGATGCCGGTGCCCGGGCGCACGATCGATGGAATCTGGTAGCAGAGCGATTTGCCACCGCCGGTGGGCATGAGCACGACCGCGTCTTCGCCGCGTATGAGCAGTTCGACGATCTCGTCCTGCGGGGGGCGGAAGGCGTCGTAGCCGAAGGTGTCGCGCAGGACCGCGTGGGCGCTACGTGCGGGAGGTGCATCGAACAGGCTGGCCATGCGGCGCATGGTAGCAAAGCGCTGGCGATCTCACCGTCGCATTACCGGCGCACCAGGCGCGAAATGCTCGACGGTGAACCAGATGCTGGTGCTGGCGCGGTCCCGTGGGCATACTGCTTCGTAGGCTCATAGCGAAAAAGGAGGTGATCCAATGTCGAGTGGATTGCGTGCCGGTACGTTCGGTCTTGGTGTCAGTGGCGCGGTGACGGGTAACCCCTAAGCGTGCCACGGGCGCTCGGATGATCGTCCAAGGGCTGGACACCGGCCCATCTACGGGAAGGCGGCTTCGGCCGCCTTCTTTTTTTTCACCTTCCAGAAGCGCTAGGTGCGGCTACGGCCTCCCGGCGAACCGACGGAGCTTGCCGTGCATGACGCCCTGATCATCGGTGCTGGCCTCTCGGGCCTGGTGGCGGCTAACACCCTCGAACGGCAAGGCTGGCGCGTTCGCGTGGTGGAAAAAGCACGCGGGCCTGGCGGTCGCATGAGCACGCGCCGCGATGGTGAGTTGCGCTTCGATCACGGTGCCCAGTACTTCACCGCGCGTGACCCTGCGTTTCGCCAAGCCGTGGATGGCTGGCTCTCGAGTGACCTGGTCGCTCCCTGGAGCCCTCGCCTGGCGGTGATCGACGAGCAGGGCATCGTCGAGAAGACGCGCTCGCCTGAGCGCTTCGTGGGCGTGCCGGGGATGAGTGCCATCTGTGCCCATCTCGCCGGTCAGCTGCGCGAATGCGAGTACCGTTGGCAGGCGCAGGGGATAGCGCCGGTGGACGGCGGTTGGGCCGTGCGTTCGAGCACAAGAGAGGTCGCGCTGGCGAGACGCGTGTTGATCACCGCGCCAGCACAGCAAGTGGCCGCGTTGGTGGACACATGTGACGAGCAGATCCAGCGGATGCTGGTCGCGGTGCAGATGCGGCCCTGCTGGGCCGTCCTCGCCACCTTCGACAGGCCGTTGCTGCAGCGCTTCGATGCCGCCTTCGTAAACGTCGGACCCCTCTCATGGGTGAGCTCCCAGCGCCAACGCCCCGGCCGTGCCGATCACGAGGCGTGGGTGCTGCACGCGAGCCCCGACTGGTCGGAGGCGCACCTGGAAATGACGCGTGAAGAGGCAGGCACCGCACTGCTCGCTGCCGCGCGTGCCCTGCCAGGTGCCAGCGAGGGCTGCCCGGCCACCGGGGTCACCGCCCACCGCTGGCGCTATGCGATCGCGCGGGCGCCGTTGGACGACCAGCTGGTGTCTCTCGCCGGCGAGTCGCTCCTCGCCACCGGCGATTGGGCCTTCGGCTCTCGCGTCGAGGGGGCCTGGCGTGGCGGTCGAGCGGCGGCCGACCGTTGGCTCCAAGGGGCAGCGTAGGCGGGGACTGGGCCCGGTGAAGCTGGTGCCTGCGCAGCGCAGACCGTAAGGTGCGAACGCCGCGTCCTGCGGACGGTCCACACCACAGACCCACTCACAACGGAAGGAGACCCCATGTTGTTCCAGCCCGAACGTCTGGCTGCCACCGCCTTGTTGAGCCTAAGCGCTCTCTGCGCGGCGCTGCCCGCGCACGCTCAGGAAGGGGAGGCGGAAGCTTCGCCCCTCGCCGAAAAGGTCGGCGCCGCTCTCGAGGCCCCGTTCCGCACCGATGCCGAGAAGGAACGTGATGAGAACCGCCTGCCCGCGGAGACGCTGGCGTTCATGCGTCTGACGCCGGACATGCGCGTGCTCGAGCTGATCCCCGGACGGGGCTGGTACACGAAGATCCTGTCCCAGGTGCTGGCCGATGAGGGCGAGCTGTTCGTCGCCGTGGGTACTCGCTACGTGGTGCAGAACTTGGAGACTGAGCCGGGCTTCGCCGGCGTCAAGGTGGTGGACGTCACCGGCGAGTTCAGCCGCGACGGTCGGCGCAACGACGTGGACGACCTCGGATTGGACGTGACGGACGTCGACCTCGCCCTGACTTTCCGCAACCTGCACAACTTCAGCGAGCACGGTCGCAAGGAGCTCAACGAGGCCACCTTTGCCGCGCTCAAGCCCGGTGGCTACTACGGCGTGGTCGATCACACGCGCCGGCACATGCAGGGCGACAACGATGAGAACTGGCGCCGCATGGACCCCGTGCTGATGATTAAGGAAATCGAGGCGGTTGGCTTCGAGTTCGTCGACTTCACCGACCTGCACTACCGGGCGGACGACGAGCTTCGCTACGAGGTGGGCCGTAAGACGGTGACGGGCAATACGGATCGCTTCACGCTGCTGTTCCGCAAGCCTGAGTAGCGTTGGCCTGGGCCGTTTTCGGAGTCGCCGCCGCTTGGGCGGCGGCGACCAGTTGTCTTTACCTAGAGCGTCAGCTCTGAGACATCCCGGTAGTTGCCCAGCTTGCCGCGCACGAAGCTGTTGAAGGCGATCGAGTGGCGCGGCTCGCCGGCGTTGTTGGTCTCGACGAAGTGCTGCAGCGCCGAGGAGAACAGGATCAGATCCGCCGCCTCGGGCGTGACCACGTTCATCGGCGTGTTGTAGATGTTGCGCTTGGCCTTGCCCGGGTGCAGGTCGAGCTGCTGATAATTGTTGTGCTTGTCGAAGATCATGCTGGCGACGGGCGCCGGCAGGTCGCAGTAGTAGAGTGATCCGGAC
>JBCBZW010000150.1 GCA_039815145.1 Pseudomonadota bacterium | reverse complement strand
GATCGATCTCTCCCTATCGGGCACGGTGGTCACGAACGTGGTGCTGGGCGAGGCCGTGGCGAGCGACTTCACCACGCTGATTCCCCTCACCGTGCTGACCATCGCCTGCGGCCTATGGCTGCTCTTCGCGAGCGCGCCGGCCATGGCCGTGACCATGCTCGTGGTGCTGCTCTCCGTCACGTCGACGATGGGCGTGTTCGGGTGGGGTAACACCGTGCTGGCGTCCGTCGCCGGCTTCGTGCCGACGATCGTCATGACCATCGCCGTCGCGGACGTGGTGCATATTCTCGTTAGCTACTCCCATCAGCTGCGCATCGGCAATCCGAAGCGCGCGGCGCTGGTGGAGGCGATGCGGATCAACCTCGAGCCCGTGTTCATCACCAGCCTCACCACGAGCATCGGCGTGCTGGGGCTCAACTTCAGTGATTCACCGCCCTACCAGGCCCTCGGCAACATGGTGGCCGTGGGCGTGGGGTTCGCCTTCGTGTACAGCATCGTGCTGGTGCCTGCAGTGTTGATCCTCCTGCCGGCGAGCTGGTTCACGCGCGGGGGGCGTGAGGTGAGCGGCACGGGAAGGGCCCAGCGCATGCGCGCGTTCGCCGACTGGGTGCTCGCCCGACGCCGCCTGCTGCTGATCGTGTTCGCCGTGCTCCTGCCCCTCTCCTTCGCGGGCCTGGCCGGCAACCGACTCACCGAGCGCTGGTTCGAGTACTTCGACATGAGCTTCGAGTACCGCCGCGCCCTCGAGATCATCAACTGCGACATCAGCGGCGTCGACGCCATCGAGTACTCGGTGGAGTCCGGCGTCGCCGACGGCGTCAATAACCCCATCTACCTCGACGATCTCGACCGCTTCGCCGCCTGGATGCGCGAGCAGCCCAACGTGGTCAACGTGAACAGCTTCGCCGACATCATGAAGCGCCTGAACCGCAACATGCACGGTGACGATCCCACCTGGTACCGCCTGCCCGACAACCGCGCATTGGCCGCCCAGTACCTGCTGCTCTACGAGCTATCGCTCCCCCAAGGCCAGGGGCTGGACAGCACCCTGGACATCGATCGCTCTGCCAGCCGCATGCAGGTGTTCCTCACCAAGACCGACTCGGACGAGCTCCTCGCCCTGGAGGCCCGGGCGCGCGAGTGGCTCGCCGACAACACCAGCGCAGTCACCGCCGGCAACGGCACGGGCGTGGACGTGATGTTCGCCCACCTCAACCAGCGCAACATCCGCGCCATGCTGAAGGGCACAGCCGTCGCCCTTGCGTTGATCAGCCTGGTGCTGATGGTGACCCTGCGCTCCTGGCGCATGGGCGTGGTGAGCATGGTGCCGAACCTGGTGCCCGCACTCTTCGCCTTCGCCCTGTGGGGGGTGACCGTGGGCGAGGTGAACCTCGCCGTGTCCGTCGTGATCACCATGAGCCTCGGCATCGTGGTCGACGACACGGTGCACTTTCTGTCCAAGTACCTGCGCGCCCGCCGCGAGCGCGGCTGGGACGCCCCGGAGGCGATCCGGTACGCCTTCGAGACCGTGGGGGTGGCGCTCACCATCACCACCCTGGTGCTGGTGGCAGGGTTCTCCCTGCTGGGGTTCTCCCATTTCGGCCCGACCGTGGACACGGGCACCCTGCTGGCGGTGACCCTGGCGCTGGCCCTGGTGGTCGATTTTCTCCTGCTGCCAGCGGTGCTGGTATGGGTCGATCGGCGGCCCGGCGGGCCCGTGGCGGCGGATTCTCGGCCCGCGCCGGCGGGGGCGGACGGGATCGGTTGACGGGCGGCGGGCCTAGCCTGATACTAGCGGGCCCTTCGAGGGTCCCCTCGGGCGGGTTTCGACGGTTCTCGTCTGGCCAGGTAGCTCAGTTGGTAGAGCAGCGGATTGAAAATCCGCGTGTCGGTGGTTCGATTCCGCCCCTGGCCACCATCAAAACGATGAAAGTCTCTTGCGACGCCGCTGCTGGGATGGGTTACGTCCAGCGCCACGTGTTTGCGTCCCACTTGACTACGGGCTGGGCTGCCAGAATGCGGTCGAGGAACCTCGCCGCCGCTTCAGTCACTGCCGCAAGCGTTGTCCACGGTAGCTCATCGCGCTCTGCCATCACTCCATACGGTCGTTCCCAGTCCGGAGCAGGGGGGCGGTAGAGAGTCCGGAAGTTGGTGAGTACCGCGCGCCTGAAACGTCTGCTTCAGAGCATCGCGCAGAGCCCCAGGATCGATAGTGCCTATTGTCGCCAGGAGCGCGATGTCTGGAAGGTCCTTGACGCGCGAGTTTGGTCGGTCGCGGGGCATGGTGTAAGCGTGCAGCTTCTCGGCGATGTGTGAAGCGAGCGGATAGAGCTGAAGGGTAGGTGGTTCGATGCCTGCGAAGGCGAGTTTGTCCTCCGCCTGGATGATATCCGGCCTACCAACGATCGGATCGCCGAACGCGACATCCACTCCGAAGGCTTGGCCGTAGACTTTCCCGCCGAGTCTGCACTCCGCCTTGAAGCGATATCCCTCGTAGATGAGGCCGTCACCGGTCATCTGCGGAAGCTGCGTGTCGGGCTGGACCTGGAAGGTCATGTAGTCGCCCAGTTCGACTTGTCCCGCTTGTTGTAGGGCCGCAAGGATCTCGGCAGGCGAACCACTCATGCGCAGGTCCACGTCCTTCGTGGTGCGAGCGCGTTCCAGGCGAAGTTCGAGTACCAGGCCACCCTTCAGGATCACCGCATCGCCCAACGCATGTGTGATCCTCGCAAGGAAGCGCTCGAAGACCAGAAGTTGGCGGCGTCGATTGAGGTCCGCCCCTTCTTTGGGTCCTTGTTTGAGCCGTTGCTCGAGTGCGCTCTTGAACGCGGTCGGTGTCAGGTAGGTCCGCACGCTCATCTTCTGCTATCGGGCTTCTTTGCAAGCTTCGTCGCCGTGGCTTTGGTGATGAGCCCACGGGCTTTCGCCTGCGCAATGGCCTGCTCGATGAGATCCGGCTGCACATGCATCTCGATGCAGTCTTCGATAGTGCGCTGAGCCTTAGTGACGGGAACCGGTCCGGCCCAGGTGCGTTCAGTATCCGGGATGTCGGAGAAATGCAGCACGATACCTTTTGGAACCCGTAGCCGACGTGATCGCCAAGACTCGGGAAGCGTAATGTGCTGTCGAGTGGGCAATGCGTTGGACAGTTCGTGGAGGTTGAGCGCGGTCTCCCCCGAGTAGACACCTTCGCGTTCGGTCCAGAGCCAGTAGACCACCAGCTCCTCATCATCGCTCGGCGGGAAGTGGGTGAGCCGATAGATTCCTCGACGAACACGCTCGATACGTTTGGAGAGCAGGTACTTGCGCAGGCGCTGAGGATAGAACCCGATATCGGCGGCTTGCCGTGCGCTGAAGTGCCCGGATTGGGCCTCGGCTAGGCCGTAGAGGTCATCCCAACGGGTCTCTGGGGAAGAGTCGGAGCGCGCCATCATGCGCACAAAAATAAACTAATAGTTTATGTTCGTGCAATATCTTCTGCCCCAGAGCAGCCGGCGGTTCGATATCCGGTTCCTCCGGTAAGCGCGCGAGACGAGTCGAGTCAGAAACCGCACCGCCCCTTCCGGCGCGGTGGGTCGGTCACAGCGCTGGTCACACTCCGTGGTCGCAGTGCGGGTTGGTCACCTGCATCACACCGCGACACACCAGTACCGCTTAGGTGCGCTTATTCAGGTGATCGTGGCGAAATCCGTCCACACGGGCACACACCGCAACAAGCGCAGCCTCGTGTTGAAAATCCGCGTGTCGGTGGTTCGATTCCGCCCCTGGCCACCATCAACTCAACAGCTTTCCCGGCCTGAAGCCTGTGCCCGCGGCACGCAGGCGGCTCGGAACTCAGTTTGCTTAGCCCCGAAATCACTCCGCCTTAAGCACGCTCACGAGTTCTCCGGTCGCCTCCAGTACTCGGTCCGTCCTTTCCACGACGCGTGTCGCCAGGTAGTAGCGGTTGTACACGTTGTTCTCGAACTCGACGGACTCCAGTTGGGCGAGCACGTTTGTGGGGAAGCTCGATGGCTGGATCCCTGAGACGTTTCCGGCCGCCAGGTCTATCGTTCGGTAGGGTATGGAGCGATTGACGTACGCGTTGAGGTCCTTGTTGAGGTAGTACGCCACGGTGTCGGAGAGGGCGGCCAGGTTAGATGTGCTCTGGCGCCAACGGGCCAAGAGCAACGCCGTTTGCGGATCCGATAGGCTGGCAGCCCCTTCGGCACCGAGAAGCGAGCCCAAGACTGCTCCACTAGGCGCATAAGGACGGCCCTGAACGATGATTCCGAGCAGCCGGTCGGCCTGCTCGGGTGTGACCGCTGCTTCGCCTTGCAGCCCGATGAGCTGCGAACCTGCAGTGGCGACCCGGGCGTGATGGTCACGATACTGCTTGAGGTCGTCGGTGGCGGCGGCGAGTTCGGTAACGATCGCCTCCAGGAGGGCTTGTTCCCGGTCCACCGCCCCGCGACGGTCCCACCACGCGTCGATCGCAAAGGCGAGCAGGATACTCAAGACGACGATCACGCTGTCGCGGATTGCGGTGCCCACCGAGTGGGGTTCCGAATGGAGATCTCGGTCAGGCACCTATGATCCTCGAAAGCAGCGGCGGGGAGCCCATTCGGGCAGTAGCCCGCGAGCTTGCCGCCGGGGGGCGTAGCGTACCACGGCGTCCCTCGAGCGGAACGATGAGTGTGGTGGTCGCGATAACCGTGAAACGGGAGGGATCCCTGTTCTGCGGTTCGGCGACATCGCCTGTGGTTCTTTCAGCTGCCAGTGCGACGAATACCCCAATGACGAGCACGACGGATTCACGAAGCCGCTGCAACGCGCTCTTGTAAGCGACCCGGCGCGATCCCCCTGTCATGGCTTCAGCGCATGGCGGTTGCCGGCGTTCGTTTCGGAGTGCGGGGCGGAGGGACCCTTCCTACAGGTTTGGTCGGGCCGATGAGGCGACGGGTAGGGCATGGGATCGCCCTCAGGAATCGACCGCCGCGTCCTACTCGGAACCCTCCGGCCCGGGGCATAGTCACGGTTCGAGGCAGACTCATGCAGAGCTTCCCTAGAAGCCGGGTACCGTCTCCGGCACCGCGAATGCAATTGCATCTCGCTGAGCCGACGAGGAGCCCACCCTCCCCTGGAAGTCTCCCCAGCGCGGGTCGTCATGCAGGGAAGCGTAGAGCGGATTGAGGAACTGCTCGTTCAGGCCAACCTCGTTTTGGGCGATGGCCTTGTCAAGCCAGCCGAACGCTGCATCGGCGTCGCCGATGTAGGCGTAGACCTGAGCCACCTCCGATGGCCATTCGCCTCCCCAACGTTTGATCAGCTCTATCATCTTTGTATCGAAGTCAGCCTTGCGCCCGAGCGCGTGCAATGCCAGGGCCTGCCCTTTGACTTGATACTGCTCGTCACCTTCCTCCAGCAGGAACTCGGCGAGCGCGCCCTCGGGGTTGCCGTTAAGCAGCAGCACTTCTCCCAGCATGTAATGCGCACCGACGAAATCCGGGCTCAGGCGCAGCACCGACCGGTAGGCCGAGATCGCATCGTCCAAGCGCCCTGCGTAGCGATAGTACGTGCCCAGCGTCCAATAGCTTCGTGGGTCCACCGGATCGAGCGCATTGACGTACTCCTCCAGCACGATGGCTTCGTCGACCCGGCCAAGGTAGGCCAACACGGTGCCCGCGTTGGCGAGGACGCCCAGGTCAGTGGGGGCCAGCGCCATGGCGCGCTGGTAGTGCTGCGCCGCCTCGGCCAGCTCGTCGTTGCCGGAAGCGGATGCGATGCGGCCAAGCCGTGCGTGTGCCTTGGCGTTATCAGGGTCGATCGCCAGTACCTGGCGCACGGCCTCTCGTGCCAGGCCCAGCCCCTCGTCCGCTGACGTCACGCCGTACAGCACTTGATTGACGTAGTTGCTCGCAAGACCGTCCAGCGCATCGATATAGGTGGGGTCAATGGCAAGTGCCTGCGTGTACAGATCATTGGCTCGGGCCAGGCTGTCGGGTCTGCCCTGGCCGTTCAGGTAATTCGCCTGCAAGCACATCACGTAGGCGTCGGTGTCCGTCTCCCGGGCCTTCGGCGCATCCCCCAGCAACGCCAGTTTGAGCTTGCTCACCACCATGGCCGAGATTTCGTCCTGAATGGTGAAAATGTCGGTCAGTTCGCGGTCGTAGGTCTCGGACCACAGGTTGGTGTCGGCGCGCGCGTCGATGAGTTGTGCGGTAATGCGCACCCGACTGCCAGCTCTCCTCACCGATCCCTCTAGGATGTGGGCGACGCGCAACTCCTGCGCTACCTGTGAGAGGTTTATGCTCTTGCCCTTGTAAGCGAAGGCGGACGTCCGCGATATCACGCGCAGTTCTGGTACCTTTGCCAACAGATTCAACAGCTCTTCTGAGATGCCGTCAGAAAAATACTCATCGCCGGCATCACCGCTCATGTTGAGAAAGGGCAGCACAGCGATGGACTTGCCACCGTAAGACTCCAACAGCGCATCGGTCTGACCCTGCTGGCGAGCCTTCTCGAAACGTTCGGTCAGGCGTGCCTGGGTCGCTTCATCGCGTGCCGGCTCGAGCACGAACTTGTCGAACGCAAAGTACCCAAGCAC
The DNA here is from genome assembly GCA_039815145.1 of Pseudomonadota bacterium. NCBI lineage: Bacteria > Pseudomonadati > Pseudomonadota > Pseudomonadota bacterium. The sequence continues at coordinate 4,280 of JBCBZW010000150.1, read as the reverse complement.
CAACGCCAGCACGACCATAACGATTCGGTCCAGAGTCCTCCCCGCGTACGGCGCGTGCGTCTGCGAGTCATCGACTTCGGATTCCCGCCGGATACCGGATGGGGTGATCTCGAAAGCCCAGGCGAAGACCATCGCCGGGATGAAGCCGATAGCCAGGACGATGACAACGAGGCGCGCAGCCGCGTCGTCGAAGCCGAACAGTGGGAAGATGGTCTCGGCCACCTGGATGAGCAGCCAGGATGTCACGGCGTAAGCGGCCCCGGCACGCAGGACGTGACGGCGCTTCAACTCACCGAACAGGGACAAGGCAGCACCTCTCGCAGCGCCGTCGTCGGGCGGGAGTTCTCACAGGAGCAACCGTCGAGGTGTCGACGAAAACGCGGGGTAGCCCCCTGGCAACCGCTAAGGTGGTGGCGGCGTGACAGGACGGCACTATCAGGCTCACGGGGTTCCCTACCTTGGACATAACGCTCGGCGCATGATGCCGATACCCTTTAGTTTGCATCAACCGCCGGGCAAGGTCCTCCCTTATCCTCACGCCGCTGTGCTCCGCTCAGTCATGAGGTTGTAGCAAAACCCGCCCACACGGCGACACACCGCAACCAGCGCAGACTCGTTTTGAAAATCCGCGTACCGGTATTTCGATTCCGCCCCAGGCCACCATCAATCCACAGCATCAGGGCTGCCACCGGAGCCGTGGAGCGTACCCGTTGTTGGCACCTATTCCGTGCCGTCCCGCAGATGCTCCACGTAGTCCTGAAACACGAATAGCCGGTTTTTCTTGCGATCCCCTATCGATCTAAGCACTCCGCTAGTCTCAAGCGCGTTGATCGCCTTGCCCGCCGCCGGTCGTGAACACCCGAGGAGGCGTGTTGCGTGACTTACGGTGACGATGGGGTGCTCCGGTAGCCGTTCGAAGAGCCGCAGGCTGAGCAGCGTGGCGTCGTCGCTCCCGAGCACGCGGTCGCGAGCGGCCTCGACGACCCGATTCAGATGACGGGCCGTTGCCACCGCTTCTTCGGCAGCGACGGCGACCCCGTCCAGGAAGAACATGAGCCATTCCTCCCAAGTGCCTCGCTCACGAACGGCTGTGAGTTGATCAAAGTATTCGGCTCTGTGAGTTTTTAGGTAGAGGCTGAGATACAGCAGAGGCCGGGTGAGCAGGCCCGATTGACGCAGAAGGAGCGTCACCAGTAGTCGTCCGAGGCGACCGTTGCCGTCAAGGAAGGGATGTAGCGTCTCGAACTGTGCGTGAAGAAGACCAACGCGAACCAGCGGCGGCAGCTCGGAAGGCTCGTGGATAGCGCGCTCGAGGTCGCTGAGCAGGGCGGGGAGGCGATGCGGTGGCGGTGGAACGAAGGCGGCGTTGCCCGGGCGGGTGCCGCCGATCCAGTTCTGCGACCGACGCACCTCACCCGGCTGTTTACTCGCCCCACGCGCTCCGCTCAAGAGCTTGGCGTGGGCGTTGCTCAGTAGGCGCATCGAGAGGGGTAGTCCGTCGTCGCGTTCGAGTTCGCTCCAGGCGTACTGCAGGGCGTCGACGTACCCGCAGACCTCTTCGATATCGGGGTCACCGGGTGCTGCGGCACCGGCTTCCACCTCGAACAGATCCATCAGCGTCGCCTGGGTGCCCTCGATTTGAGCGGATAGCACCGCTTCCTTGCGTACGAACGCGTAGACGAACCACTCGATCGAAGGGACCAGATCACCCGCGAGTTCGAGCAGTCTTAGGCGTTCGGCGGCTTCGTCGAGCTGCTTCGACAGGGCACCGGAAAGATCGAGTGGGGGGGCAACTGGCGGGAGAGGCAACGGGACGAAGGCTTCCACTGTCTCGCCAGCGACCGAGCTTCGCTCGTAAGTACCTGTTTTACGATCCATGGCGCACATAAACGAAGCGATCGTTGATTTTCAGAGGATCAAAATAAGCGATCGCTTACATTCGATCAAGGAAAATCAGCGATCGTTTATTTTGGTGCTGACTGCGCTGCGCCGTCAGTGGCGCCGGAGGCGATGATTCTGGCCAACAGAACCATCCTGTCCGATCAGATGGCGTTCCTTCAGGGGCGCGTGGGACGGACGAGTCGGTATCACCAGGGGTAGGGGCGCGGCGCGGGATAGACCCGGAGCGGCTCACTCCCTGGTGATTTCGGCCTATCGGTCAGTAGAGCAGAGGATTGAAAATCCGCGTGTCGGTGGTTCGATTCCGCCCCTGGCTACGTATTCGGTCACTCGGCTAGCGCAGTGTGAGGGAGTTTCCCGACGCTTCTCGTAATAGGGGAGGGAGAACAAAACGACCCCCACAAGGAAGAACCGATGCGCTTACCTCTGCTTGCTTCGCTACTGCTTACCGCCAGCCTCGGGATCACGCCTTCTATGGCGGCCCCCATCGACTTCACCGAGACCTCGGACATCGGTGGCGCTGGCACTCTTTCGCTCGGGGCGCTAGGGGTAGGTGTCAACACCGCCAGTGGCTCGCTGATCGAATTCGACGCCGACAGTTTTACCTTCACCCTGTTGGACGGCCTGCAGGTTGACTCCCTTGAGCTTTTCGTCTCGGACCACAGGGATTCAAGGGTCTCTGGAACCTCTGTCTCATACCGATTTGACGATTCCATCATAGGCAGCCTGCCCGATAACGGTTCGCTGGGACTGCTGTCCGACCCCCTCGCGCTCGCTGGCGAGTATCGATTGCGGGTGGCGCACGAGGGGGGAATTCCCAATGCATTCTCCAACTGGCGCTGGAACATCACAGTAAGTCAGGCGGTCCCGGAGCCTTCGACTGTTGCCTTGTTCGGCTTGGGAGGCCTTCTCCTCGCGGGCCGGCGACGCCAAGCGGGACTGCGGCCGAGGCCTCCTACGTACGCCTAGCTGACTTACGCCTCGTTGCCCGCATGGCCTAGGTGGTTTGAGCGATCCGGGCGGTGCGTATCAGGCCTTGCTCTGCTTCGTATCCTTCCAGTCATCCAACGCCTTCAGCGTGGCCTGGATGAACGGACTCTTCGTCGCCAGCCAAAGGAACCCATCCGCAATGGCCTTACCGGGCTGACGCAACGGCCGCTCCACGTGCATCAGCAGCACGATGCGGTTCTCGTCCGTGTCGTTCCACACCTCGTGGTAATAGGTGTCGTCGAAGATCAGGAACTTGCCGTTCTCCCAGCTGTAGGGTGAGTCATCGATGTTGATGCGGCACGCGTGCTTATCCTTGGGGATCTGCAGGCCGAGGTGGCAGGTGATCATGCCGTTGGTGGGGCCGTAGTGCCTCGGAAGGTGCGTGCCGGGCGTGTGGATGGAGAAGAATGCCGAGATCAGGCCGGGCACGGATCGCACCAGCTCGCTCGTGCGCGGGCAGCGTGCCGTGTTCTCTTCGATTTCGTAGCGGTAGCCGTAGAGGAAGAACACCTTCCATTTTTCATCGGTGGCGATGCGGCTGTGATCCGGCGACACCTCGCGCAACGGGGGGATGTCCTCGGGGCGGCAGACGGCGAGGGCCTCGTCGCGGATGGCCTCCCAGTCGGCCTCCAGCCGTGAGGTCCAGTCGAACACGTCGCGCTCGAAGACTGGCGGGTTGCCCACCTTGGAGAACAGGCCGATGAACCAGTGGATGGGCGGACGGATGTAGAAGCCGATCCAGAAGACCGTCTTGCGAAACACGTACGCGCCGGCGGCGCGGATCCGGCCGAAGGGGCCGGTGGCGATAGCGGTGTCCGACATAGGAGGAAGCTTCTTCCAGTTGGATCAGTAGATTAGGCGGCCATTATACGGGAGCGATCGCCGGCGGCGGCGCCCGTTGCCCCGCGCGAAAGCGGCAGGCAGGCGCGCCGCCACCCCGCTAGGAGGCCGGTGCGCTCAGGGCGCGAACGCCCTCCGGGGTGAATTCCTCGGGGGTGTACACCACGTCGCGATCGCTGCGGGTGAAGCGGATCGTGGCGCGCTCCTGGGTGGCCGGCGTCTCCACGGTCAGGACCACCGGCAGCCAGCCGCGATCTTCGCGGAAGATGAGCTTGTCGGCGCGAATGCGCGCGATCAGTTCGCCCTCGGCGTCGAAGCGTTCGATGACCAGCGGGATGTCCTCCTCCACGCCGACGCAGGAGCGCACGGCAGGGAAGGGTTTGTCCTCGTGCTGGTAGGACTCGACGATCCAGCAATCCCGGCGGCCGGCGCTGGTCGCGCCGATGGTGGCGTGGCGCGGCCAGTCCCAGAAGGACTCGAACAGGTCCTCCGGCCGCACGGAGGTGCCCCACAGGGGCTCGCCGAGGTCGGCCTCGGTAACCGGGGTGGCG
>JBCBZW010000149.1 GCA_039815145.1 Pseudomonadota bacterium | reverse complement strand
TGATCTCACACAACAGACCGAGAGGGCGGACCACCATGAGACACCGTACAGCGCTCCCAGCAGCCTTGGCATCGCTGCTGATCACTGCGCCTAGCTACGCCGTTGACCCCCTGTCCAACACCGCCCCCGATACCGGCGTAGCTGGCGTCGAGTGGGTGCGCCAGACCCTGGCATCAGGTTTCGACAGCACTGAACTCACACCGATCGCCTGGTCGCAAGCCCCCGATCGAGCCGGGAGTCTCGGCGGCACCGTGAGCGTCACCTCGATCCAAAGCGCGAGCGCCGATGTCGTCACGCCTGCGATGGCTGAGGTCGACTCCTTGGAGGAAGTGGTGGCCGTTGGCGTACGTGAGCGAGACCCTGAGCAACGGCAATGGGACCTACCGATTGCCGAAGAGCCGGAGAACGACTGGCACCGACGCGAGGGCTCGGTCCGCACGGATTCCGGCCGCGTGGCGGTCGGTCGCGCGGTGGTCTTCCAGGACGTGAGCGATCGCCGCCGCTACGACGCGCATCGCGATGAGTACCGCGATCCCCGCCCGCAGCAGTCAGTGTCGGTTGGTGTTCTGGGCGGACGACGCGCTCAAGACTAGGCTCACGGTTCGCCGATGCGGTCAGTCTGCGCGCTGAGAGGCGGCGTGATCCTGCTGTGTCTAAGCCAACTGCTCCCGCGAGCGATCCACTCGCAGGGAATCACCCGGCGCTAGAGCGCAAACAGGTAGTAGTACTCGGACCAGAACTCCCCGCGATCCGTCTCCACCCGAAAGCGCAACACCACGTTGCTCGGCATCGACTTGTACGACGTCAGCACCACCCCGAACCGGTAAGGCTCGTCGGGTTGAAGGTAGACGGGATCGCCCAAGGCCGTCGTCTCCACGATCGGCAGACCGGTCCATTCATAGTCGAGGGCACCGATGACGGAACGTAAGGTGCTCGGGCTTGGATAGCGGCCAAAGGTCTGCACGAAGTCGCTCAGCGCGTCGGACGCGTCGACCACGGTGTCGCCCACGCGGAAGCTGTCCGAGGGTGGGTGCGCCGGCATGGCGATCTCGTACTGCTCATCGATCTTCACGCGCGTCGTCTCCCAATCCCCGAGGGACACGGTGATCTGCGCCGCGAACTCGATCTCCACCCCCAGCGAGAGGATGACCAACGCCTCCCCCGTGTGGTTCGAGAGCAGGATGTCGAAGCTCGGATCGATGGCCTCGTTCTGCAGATCCTTCTGGGCGAAGAAGCGAGCGGCCTGGCGGCAGCGATCGGGATGGGTGAAGAGGGCTGGACACACGTAGGCGCCCTCCGCCTTGCGCGCCTCCAGGTCGGCTGCGAGCTCGGGATCATCGCCCGCCATGGCGAGTCCACGTTCGTAGTAGTAGTTCGGTCGATCGCGCGGGATCTCCTCCCAGTACGCGTTTTCAGCATCCAGGGCTACGCGTAAGAAGCGAAGGGGGGCCTCCGCCGGGGTCGACGGTGTCCGCAGGAGATAGGCACCACCCATGACGACTCCTGCCAGCAACACGCCCAATGCAGCCGTTAGTAAACCGTGACGTCGGCCACCGTCACCGGCTAGCGCGTGCAGCACCGCAGCGATCGCGTTGCCCTTGGGCTCGAGCACGGTGATCGAGCGCAGGTAAGGCGGCAGGCGACTCGGATCGTAGTCGGAGATAGCGATGGGGAGCACACGGCCCGTGGGGTCCGGCCAGCGCTCCTGGGCGTAGCCGAGTTCGGTGAGGGTGTAGCGCGAAGGGTCGAGGGCTGCGTCGCTGATCAACACGAGCATCCGGTCCGCGGACGCCACCTGCGCCTTGAGCTCCGCATGGTAGGCATCGCCCGCGCGCAGATCGATCGAATCGATGAAGACGCGATGACCCTGCTGGACGAGGGCGTGGTAGAGCTCCTCGGCGATCGCGCGATCCGATGAGGCGTAGGAGATGAAGATGCGCACGACGCCCTTGCCCGTGAAGCCCGAGTTCAGAAGGATTCTGCGCATCGAGTAACCCATCAGCAAGGGAAGTTGCGTTTCTTGGAGGAGGATCCTGACCCGCTGAGGGACTCATGACCAAGCGCGCATTCTCCGTCGTCGACGGCGATCTCCTCGAGCAGGACGTCGAGGTCATCGTCAACGCCTGGAACCGCAACATCATTCCCTGGTGGCTGCTACTGCACCAAGGCGTGTCCGGCGCGATCATCAAGCGGGCGGGGCTGGCGCCCTTTCGGGAGCTTGGGAGGAAGGGCCCGATCCCTCTGGGTGGCGCGGTCGCGACCGGCGCCGGTCGCCTGCCCTACCGGGCGATCATCCACGTCGCCGGCATCGGCATGCTCTGGCGCGCCTCGGACCGGTCGATCCGCGGCGCTGTCAGCAATGCGCTGGCGTTGGCGAGCGAGCGTGGCTTTCAGTCCATCGCCCTGCCGACGATCGGCGCAGGCACGGGCGGGGCGGGCGAGGAGGTGGTGCTGAGCGCGATGCGGGAGGAGATCGCCGCCGCGGCGTACGCCGGCGAGGTGAGAGTCGTCCGTTACCGTGCGGCCGAGCGAGGCGCGACTACAACGTCCAGCTAATGCCCGTCTTCTGCTCCGAGAGCGTCCACAGGTTAGCGGCCATATCCGGATCCAGCGCGCACTCATCCAGCTGACACTCCGCTACGGGCCCCACCGTGTCCGCCCGCTTCGTTGGGCCGTAGAGCTTCCCCGTGGCCAACGCAGGCTCGGTCGCACACATGACTTCAGGCCAGGCTCCCCGCTCTGCTGACTGCGCGATTACCCGAGAGAGCACCGACCAGAGAATCTTGTGGAAGGTACTCGCCGTGTCTCGCAACAGATTCGTTCGCGAAGCCCCGGGATGGCAGACGAACACTTGCACGGCCTTGCCAGTCGCCTCGATACGACGCTGAAGCTCGTAGGCGAACATCATCTGCGCCAACTTACTCTGCGCATAGGCGTTCCAGGCCGAGTAGCGATGATCAAAGTTCAAGTCGTTGAACTGAATTTGGCGCAGACCCATCTTGTAGGCATTGCTGCCGACGACCACGATGCGCCCGGCGCAAGCCTCGATACGGGCGAAGAGTAGCGCGCACAGCAAGAAGTGCCCGAAGTGATTCACGCCGAGTTGGCTCTCGAAGCCATCGACGGTGAGTTCCTGCTTAGCGACCTGGGCGATGGCTGCGTTGCAGATGAGGGCGTCGATGCGCGGGACCTGCGCCAGCACTTGCGCCGCCGCGTCGCGCACGGAGTCCAGCACCGCTAGGTCCAAGGGCACGAACGACACGCGCGCCTCGTCGCCGAACTCCTCTCTAAGGGTAGCGATCGCCGCCGTCGACTTCTCGGCGCTGCGGTTGAGCATGACCACGCTCGCGCCCTTGGCGAGCAACACCCGCGTGGCTTCGAATCCAGCCCCCGCGTTGGCCCCGGTGATGAGGTACGTCTTGCCCGCCAGTGAGCGTAGCCGCGCGGGCGTCCACCCTCTCGGGCCGAAATTGCTGGTTTCCATTGCCTTGCGTGACCTGTGTGCCGAGGGCAGCCGAGGGTGAGCCCAATAGGAGCGGAGCGCCCCAACGCGAGGTAGGCATAATATGTGTCGTGCTCGATTCAAATCAGTCGAAATGGGATCGATTACTAGCTCATTCGTATCGCAATGGTGGAGTAGTCACCCGCAAGGTCGATATCATCACGCAATGTCCATCGATGACGCTCGGGCCCTCCTCGACCGAATCGCCCCGGTCAGCGGCCTCCACGACACGGCGCTGGCCGGCGTGCAGGTGTTTCGCGTCACGGCGCCGGTCGAGCGCACACCGGCGGTCTACCCGCCGAGCCTGTGCGCCCTACTCCAAGGCGCCAAACGAACCCTCTACGACGGCGCCACCCACGCCTACGACGCTCAGCACTACCTGTGCAATGCGATGCCGCTGCCAGTAGAGGCGGAGGTACCAGTCGCCTCGCCCGAGCGACCCGTCCTCGGCCTGCTGGTGAGCCTCGACACCGCCGCCATGGGGGAGACCCTCGTCGCCTATGAAGCCTCCGGCAACGAGGCGGTGCCTGAGGATGAGGTCACCGGCCCCGGCCTGGTGGTGGCGCCGTGGGACCCCGCGTTCCAGGATTCGCTGTTCAGACTGATAGACGCACTCGCCGATCCGGTGGCCTTGCACGTACTCGGCAGCGCCCGCCTGCGGGAACTACTGTTCTGCATCCTGCGTGGCCCGGCGGGCCAGCGACTACGCCGACGCCTGGGACAAGGCAGCCGCATCGGCCGGATCGTGGGGTACATGCGCGAGCACCTATCCGAACCGTTGACGGTGGAGGACCTTGCCCAGCGCGCGGGCATGAGCCGCGCCGTCTTCCATCGGCGTTTCAAGGAGGCGACTGCACAGTCGCCCCTTCAGTTCATCAAGGCATTGCGCCTGAACGACGCCGCGATGCTGATGACCCAAGGGTTGAGCGTGAGCACCGCCGCCAACCGCGTCGGTTACTCAAACTACTCCCAGTTCAGCCGGGAATTCCGTCGGCAATTCGGGTGCAGCCCCCGCGAATGGCGAACGTCGAGCCCCGAGGTGGATGTACAAGCCTCCACGCCATGACAGGCGTATCGTGCCGCCGAGGCAGGCGAGGCGACTGCCATGCACCGACGTTTCAGGGTTCCCCTCGCACCGAACGAAGCGCGTGAATGACACCGCGCAGCTCCGCTAGCCCTTTCATACGCCCGGCGTAGGAGTAGCCCGGACGCACCCGATCATCGCCTCGCTCGTCTCGCATCGTATGGCCATGATCCGGACGCATTGGAAGCTCCTGCGCTCCGCGCCCTGCGCGCTGCGCTTCGGCATCGAGCAAGGCGTTGACGATACCCACGATGTCGTTATCGCCATCCAGGTGCTCAGACTCGTAGAAGGAGCCGTCCGCCTCGCGCTTGATGTTGCGCAGATGCACGAACTGAATACGATCGTGAAACTCGCGGATCATCGCCACCAGGTCGTTGTCGCCGCGCGCACCAAAGGAGCCGGCACACAGGGTGAGGCCGTTCGATGGGCTGGGCACGGCGTCGAACAAGGCTCGCGCATCCTGCGGGGTGGAGAGCACACGCGGTAAGCCGAAGAGCGAGAACGGCGGGTCGTCTGGATGGATGGCCATCGTGACCCCAGCGGCCTCGGCATGGGGCATGACCTCCTCAGCGAAGGCGATTAGATTGGCTCGGTAGCGTTCGTTGCCGAGCGTGGCGAAGGTCTCGATGGCCGCACGTATGCCGGCCCGATCGTAACTACCCTCTCCCCCCGGCAGGCCGGCGATGATGTTTCTTTCGAGCGCCTCGCATGCTTGCGGGGTCATGGTCTCGAAGCGCTCGCGAGCGCTTTCAAGCACCTCGTCGCTATAGCTGGCCTCAGCATCGGGGCGGCGCAGTACGTGCACGTCGTAGGCCGCAAAGTCTGCCATCTCGAAGCGCAAGGCCTGGGCCTTGTTCGGCAACTCGTAGGTGAGGTTTGTGCGCGTCCAGTCGACGACGGGCATGAAGTTGTAGCACACCCGTCGCACGCCAGCCGCGCCCAGGTGGCGCAGGGTCTGGCCGTAGTTGTCGATGAAACGGCGATAGCGGCCTGAGCGGGTCTTGATGTCGTTGTGCAGCGGCACCGACTCGACCACGGACCAGTTAAGACCCGCATCTTCGATCAGTCGCTTGCGCTCAGCGATGTCCTTGACGGGCCATACCTCGCCCGTGGGGATGTGGTCGAGAGCGGTGACAATGCCAGTGGCGCCCGCCTGGCGAACCTCCTCCAGCGTGACCGTGTCATTCGGGCCGAACCAACGCCATGTCTCTTCCACTGCGACGAACCCTCTCGATGCGGAGCAGGCGCCCGGCCGCCCCGACAGCTCTGCTATCGTGTCCACCAATGCTAGACCGAATCGCCAAGGCCTTCGCGCTTTTTCTGCCCGGCATCTTTCTGCTCGGCTTCAACATCGGCACAGGTAGCGTCACCGCCATGGCCAAGGCCGGCGCCACCTACGGCATGGCGCTGCTGTGGACTATCGCCTTCTCGTGCCTGGCCACCTACGTGATGATCGATGCCTACGGGCGCTTCACCCTGGTCACAGGGCAGACCGCCCTGCACGCCTTCCGTCGCCATATCCATCCCGCCGTCGGGGTGTTCTTCATCGTGGCCCTGACCGCGGGGGTCTGCGGCAGCGTGATGGGGGTGATGGGTATCGTGGCGGACGTGTGCGCGACCTGGTCGAGGTCGTTCGTTGACGGCGGCATCGATGCGGTGTGGTTTGCCGGCTTCTTCGTCGGCCTCGTCTACATCATCTTCTGGAACGGAACCACCAGGGCCTTCGAACGCAGCCTCGCGGTGATCGTGGCCGTCATGTCCGCTTGCTTCATCGCCAATTTTTTCCTACTCATGCCGCCCCCTGCGGAGCTTCTCGGCGGCCTGGTACCGCGCCTGCCCGAGGTGCCGGAACACGAAGTGCGGGGCCCCTATCTGGTCATCGCCTCGATGGTGGGGACCACGGTGTTCTCCGGGCTCTTCATCATTCGAACCACGTTGGTGAAGGAGGCCGGCTGGACCCTGGCCCACGCGAAGCGACAACGCCATGACGCGCTCTTTGCCGTCGTCATGATGTTCGTGATCAGCGCGGCGATCATGGCTGCCGCTGCAGGCACGCTCCACGCCGAAGGTTTGGCGCTTGACGACGCGGCACAGATGATCAGCCTACTCGAACCGATCGCTGGCCCGCTGGCGAGCGCGGTCTTCACCATCGGCATCGTAGCCGCCGGCGTGTCCTCGCAGTTCCCCAACGTGCTGATGCTGCCCTGGCTCTTGTGCGACTACACGGGCTCGCCGCGCGACATGACCCTGCCCCGCTACCGCCTCATGGTATTTGCGATATCCCTGCTCGGGTTGGTGGTGCCTGTCTTCGAAGCGCGGCCGTTGCTGGTGATGATCCTGTCCCAGGCCTTCAACGCGGTGATCCTGCCCGTGACGGTGGGGTGCATTCTCTACCTTGGCAATCGTCGCGATCTCATGGGAGCGCACCGCCACACCTTGGCCACCAACGCCGCACTGACGGCAGTGTTGCTCTTCTCTCTGGTCACCACCGCCATGGGGCTACACAGCGTGGCCCAGCTCATCGGGGGCTAGCGCGGTTTGAGCTTGCTAACGGAGAAATTCGCAAAGCGTACGATCTCTTCCTCCGGTCGTAGATTCTCGAGATCAGCGACGGATCGGTAGATCCCCCACTTCGGTCGCACGAAGTGGCGCGCAGACTCGCCCCGCCACAGATCCAGCGCCGGCACGGTGATGTCGAAGATGGTTTCGCCATCGCGCAGCCGCGTGGCGATCAAACGCAACTCGCCGGCCTGCGCAAAGGTGGCGCGGCAGTACACTTGCAGCCACTCACCGGCGACTTCGCTCCAGGGTTCACGCGCGAGACGGGTGCCGCCAACGCCGGGGCTGTGCCGCACCTCTATGCCGTCCTCGCCGCGACGCTTGGCGCCGGAGATAGTGAGAATCGGTTGACCATCCTGGCCGCCCACCGCCTTCAGCTGGAAGAAGTGGGAAAAGCGCTTCGACACGGTCATCGACGCATTGATCTTGAACTTCCAGGTGTAGATGAGCGTCTCGTTTTCGAACCCCTTCAACGCCCGCTCTGACTTGTCGTAGGCCTTGATCTCGTTGCGTTGGCGATCGTCCTTGTCCAGGCGATCGCGATCGCGGTCCGCATCTCGATGGATGACGAACACGAAGTGGGGGCCGACCACCGCGTCGGTGTCTTCGTAGATGTGTTCAGTGCCCGGGTGGTTGACGCGGTAGAGGTCGGGCGCCTCGATGGATCTTGGTCCGCCAAAGCGTCGGATCAGGGCGTAGGCGTCGCGTCCGGCTCGGGGACCATCCGCATGCAAGGTGCGCTCCGTGAGCACGGAATAGGAGTCGCGGTCGGCCAGGACCAAAGGGGACCATTGCTCCGCGGACACGGGCGCTGCTTCCACAGCGTCGGCCGCAGGGCCTGAGGCTACCGCCGGTGTTTCGCTCGCGCCGTGCGCCAAGAATGCCATTGCCATAAGCGCAGCACCCACTACGCGTTGTGCAACCGCATGCCGACTGGTCCGCGCGCCGCTGACGCAATGACCTCTGCCGTAGATGGGCTGTCCGCTAGCCGACCTCATCACCACCTGACCTTCCTCGTGGATTCCGACGCGTGCCGCACCAATGCTCACGGGGCGCGCGCTGAACACCTTGTTGCGTCCAGCATCGTCAACTGAACTGTAGTGGTTCGCACCGCCCCCGTCGACGCATCTATCGAGGCGCCCGTTCATGCACTACACACTTTCCATCCTCGCCCTGTCGAGCTGGACGCTGGCCATCATGCCGTTCATCGCGATCGGAGCACCCGAGTCGTCGAGTCAGCTCTACACCCTGCCAGGTCTCGACCACGGGTTGATGCAGTCGCCGGTGAATATCCTGACCCAGGACACGCACAGCGGCGACCACCGCGTACTGTTCCATGACGATCACATCGCCGCCGACGCCGTACGCAACACCGGCCACTCTGTGCAGCTGCCCCTCGCCACCGGGGCAACGGTGGAGTTCGAAGGCACGCGCTACGCGCTCTCCCAATGCCACTTCCACACGCCTTCCGAGCATCAGGTGGATGGCGTCACCTATCCGATGGAGATGCACTGCGTCAGCACTAACGTTGAGCAGAGCGACCCGCCGGATTACCTGGTCGTGGGTTTCTTGTTCAGGATGGGCGAGGAGAGCGCCTTCATCAGCAAGTTCGTATCAGCAATCCCCAGCAAGGCCGATACCTCCGCTAGCTTGAAGGGCGCCCCCCTGTATCTCGAAGACATCGTGCGCGAAGCGTCAATTCAGCAGGGCTACTACGCCTACCGGGGATCGCTCACCACGCCACCCTACACCGAGTCGGTACGCTGGCTGATACTGAAATCCGTCCTGCGGGCGAGTCCTGCCCAAATCGAGCGCATCAACGCCACGGAGGGAAACAACGCCCGACACGTGCAGGCGCTCTTCGGCCGCACCGTCGACCAACAGTAGCAGGCCCGGTGGGGCTAGTTGGGCGCGGCAGCACGTACGGCCTCGAGAAAGCGCTGCACCTTGGGGCTGCGGTGTAGATCGACGTGCGTCGCCACCCAGATGCGCGTGCTCCAGCGGGGCTGAGGGCTCTCGAGCGACACCAATGCCTCCGGGTGGCGCTCGGCCACCTCTAGCGGAAGAAATCCGATGCCCACACCGCTGATGATCGCCCGAATCAGCACGCGCGGATCGTTCGTTTGGAAGGTGCGCGCATCATCCGGCGCATGGCGCCTGAGCCACACCACCAGGCCCGCAGGCCCCTCGGGCTCGAGCACCGCGAAGCGGTGCCCCTGGTAGCGCCCGCTCCCCGTCGGCGGCTCGCCGTGTTTCGCCAGATACTCGCGACTGGCGTACAAACCGAAGTGGACCTCGCCGAAGGGCAACACCACGTAGTCGGGGTGCGCTGGCTTGCGGCCGAGACGAAAGGCGATGTGCGCTTCCCCGTACTCAAGGCGCAACAGCTCAGGCCCCTCGATGAACTGCACCCTCACCTCGGGGCACTGCGCCTGAAAGTGCTGCACCACCGGGATCACCTTGAAGGCAGCATCGGCGAGTGACGAGACGATGAGCTTGCCGGACAAGGCCGACTCGCGGCCGAGAGCCTTACCTATCACCGATCGGAAGTGCGCTTCGGACGCCTCTGCGGCCCGAATGAGCTCCAGCCCTAAGTCGGTGGGGGCGTAGCCGCGCGCATGGCGGTGGAACAGCTTGGCCCGCAGCGCCTGCTCCAGGGCGTCCACGTGGCGAATCACCGTCGCGCGGTGGATGCCGAGATGGTCCGCCGCGGCGGACACCGTGCCCAGGCGCCCGACCTGATAGGCGGTCTTGATCTCCGTCCAATTCTGCATGGGCGGCGTCGCCTCGGCGGCGGCCGCCATGCTGGCGCTGCGAGGCGATCTCGCCGACGAGCGCTGCTGCGGCGTCGGTCGTGTGTCGTCAATCATCGTCGTCCATGCTCCCAGCATTGAGGTGGGCTCACCCCGGTGGTGAGCCGCGCCGAAGCGCTGCGGCGAATATCAGGACCGACTCGCTTCTACTCAAGCTGCACAGGCGCGCACTGGATGTGCACATAGGCGCACACCGACTGGCCGAGACGACGCCGGGCTGGCCACGATGTTCGCGGTAACGCTTCACGCATGCACCTGCACTGCGCGCTGCACGCCTATTCGTGTCGCGGCGGGGTCGGGAAGCTAGTGGCTGCATCTCAGCCCAAGGAAGTTCGCGATGCCGACCCCTCCCTCGACGCCCACCCTCGGCCGCCCGGCCCGCACCCAATCGGCCATCGTGCTGCGCGCTGCCGTCGCCTTCGCCCTGCTGGGCGCACACATCGCCGCCGCCCAAACCTACAGCGAGCTCGACGCCCTCAAAGCGCAGCTCGATGCCCTCGCCGAAGTCGTGGCGCAGCAGGCCCTTGAAATCGAACAGTTAAAGCGCGGCACGACGGCAGCGCCCGAAGGGTCCCCCCCACCTGCCACGGCCGTCGCGGATGCCGACCCGCAGGCGCAGGGCCGCCCCGCCCGTCAGCCGCTGGGTCGCTTCCCTGACGATGCCATCGTGACGGCGGGCAACTTCGACGGCGCCATCCGCATCCCCGGCACGGGCGCCTCCGTGCGCCTCGGCGGCTTCATCCGTGCGGAGGGCAATTACGACCTGGACAACGCCGGCTTCCAGGACTCCTTCAATCCGCGCACGATCCCGCTGGATGGCAGCACGAGCGATGACACGCAGCAGGTGCGCTTCCACGTGCGCAACACGCGCGTGAACCTGGACGTGCGCAACGACACGGCCCTAGGCGAATTCCGCACCTTCGTGGAGTTCGACTTCTTCGGCGGCGGCAACGAGTTCATCAGCAACTA
>JBCBZW010000148.1 GCA_039815145.1 Pseudomonadota bacterium | reverse complement strand
TGCGCCGCTAGTGCAGGCAGGCACGAGTCGCGACAGAAGGCGGCGAGGGCGTCGTCGTGCTCCCACAGTCGCATGTTGCCGTGAAAGCGCCCCTGGCCCGCCGATACCTGATAACCGTGATAGCAAGGTCCTGGGGACTCGATGTCGCGCTCGATGGCGGCGGCCAGGGAGGAGAGCCAGGACGCGTCCACGGCGTTGCGTAACACCACGACGCCGTCCTCGCGAAACGCATCGATGATGGACGATTCCAGCGCTTGTTCCATGCGGTTGAGCGACTCGGGCTTCCTGGGCAGCACCCATCATAGCGCTCGCGACGCGGAAACTGCCGCCGCCCCTTCAACTTCCAAGGGTGCCTCCATTAGGCTTGAGCCTGCACACGACCCCGGAGACGGCCATGGAGACCTTCGACTACCTGATCCTCGGCAGCGGCCAGGCCACCGGTACCCTGCTCGGCGACCTACTTCCCCGCGGCGCCCGGGTCGCCGTGGTGGAGGGCAACCAGGTGGGCGGTAGCTGCGTGAACTACGGCTGCACCCCCACCAAGGCCCTCGTCGCCAGCGCCAAGGTGGCGCACCAGACCCGACGCAGCGAGGACTTCGGTGTGATCAGCGGCCCCGTCGCCATCGACTACGAGGCGGTGAAGGCGCGCATGGACCGGATCCGCTTCGCGAGCCGAGACGGCCTCACCGAGTGGATGGAGGGCAGCGACCAGGTCACCCTGGTGCGCGGCTGGGGTCGCTTCGAGGGCCCGAAGACCGTGCGCGTGGGCGATCGCCTGCTCACCGCACCCACCATATTCATCAATACGGGCACCCGCCCGCGCGCACCGGCGCTGGAAGGCCTGGACAGCGTGCCTTGGCTCGACAGCGCGCGCCTATTGGATCTCGAAGCCGTGCCGGAACACCTGCTCGTGCTCGGGGGCGGCTACATCGGGCTGGAGTTCGCGCAGGTCTACCGCCGCCTGGGGGCGAAGGTGACCGTGATCGCGAGCGGCGATCAGCTCATGCCGCGTGAAGATGCAGACGTGGCCGAGGCGCTGCAGCAGATCCTCACGGCAGAAGGGATACGGATTCACCTCGACGCCAGGGCCCATGCCGTCTCGCCGATCACCGACCGGGGCGTGACCCTGCAGTACCGCGAGGGCGACCGCCCCGCCACCGCCGTCGGCTCGCACCTGCTCATCGCCACCGGGCGCGTGCCCAACACCGACCAACTCAACCTCGAGGCCGCGGGCGTGAGCGTCAATGCGCACGGCTACATCGAGGCGGACGACTGCCTGCGCACGCAGGCAGAGGGGATCTTCGCCGTGGGCGACGTCAACGGTCATGGCGCATTCACGCACACGTCGGTCAACGATGCGGAGATCGCCCTCGATCACCTGTTCGACCGGGGCGATCGACGCCTCTCGAGTCGCGTGATCACCTATGCGCTGTTCACCGATCCACCGCTCGGCCGCGTCGGCCTCGCCGAGAAGGAGGCGATCAGCCAGGGCCATCGCGTGTTGAAGGCCACGCGGCTCATGCGCAACATCAGCCGGGCGCGCGAGATGAGCGAGACGGACGGCTTCGTCAAGGTGCTGGTGGATGCGGACTCAGACCTGATCCTGGGCGCATCGATCCTCGGCGTGCACGGTGATGAGGTCATCAACATGTTCGCCACCCTGATCGCCAGCCACCTGCCCTGCCGCAGCTTCCGCAAAACGGTGCTGGTGCACCCCACGGTGTCGGAGCTCATGCCCTGGACCCTGGATAATCTGACTGAGATTGAGTCCGAAGCTCCCTAGCGCCCGCGCGCAAGGGCGCGCAACCGAACGGCGTCGCCGCGGACCGATGCGCCCTCAACTGCTTGAACAGCAGACCCTTCTGGCACGCGACTCAGAACTCGACTGACGAATCAGGTTGGGTGCGGCTCTGCCGTGCGGCGGCCCGCGGGCCGCCCGCCAACCCAATCAACTTGAGTACACGTGAGGTCTTCTGTGACTACAGTCCTGCGCCCCCGCGCCTCGATGTTTCTGCGCCGCGGTGCGCTCAGCCTTCTGACGCCCGCCGCTGCGGCCCTCCTCGTCGCCTGCAGTTCGAGCGATCCCGAACCCTCAGCGCCGGCCGACGCCGCCAACGAGAGCGAAGCGCAGGTCGCTGCCGCACCGGCCGCGGAGCTGGGCAGCTGGGGCGTGGACCTCACGGCCCGCGATACGGCTCAGAACCCCGGCGATAACTTCAACCTGTACGTCAACGGGCACTGGCTGGACACCTTCGAGATTCCCGCCGACCGCGCGCGCTGGGGCATCTTCGACGCCCTGCGCGAGCGCTCCACCGAGCAGGTGCACGCCATCCTCACGGACCTGGCCGAGACCTCCGCCAGCGCCGGCTCCCTGGAGCAGAAGGTGGGCGACTACTTCTCCACCTGGATGGCCGTTGAGCAGATCGACAGCCTCGGCGCCGATCCCCTGCAACCTCACCTGGAGGCCATCGAGGCCATCGCCGACAAGGACGCCCTGCTCGTGGCCCTGTCGGACATCCACGCCACGGCCCCCTTCGGCGTCGGCATCATCCCCGACCCGGCCGACACCACCCGCTACTCGGTGTTCGCTAGCCAAGCGGGCCTCGGCCTGCCGGATCGTGACTACTACCTCCTCGACGACGAGCGCTTCGTCAGCTTCCGCGCGGCCTACCGCGACTACATGATCAAGGTGCAGGAACTCGCCGGCCTCGACGAGCCCGCCGACCGCGCCGACGCCATCATCGACCTGGAGACGCGCCTCGCCGAGTCGCACTGGACCCGCGCCGAGAGCCGCGACATCCAGAAGATCTACAACCCCATGTCCGTGGCCGAGATGACCGAACTGGCCCCGCAGATCACCTGGAGCGTGGTCTTCGACACCCTGGGGCTGGGCGGTGTGGAGCCGGTCGTGGTCGCCCAGCCGACCGCGATGGCAGCTGCCGCCGAACTGTTCGATTCGGTGCCGCTGGAGACCTGGAAGCAATACCTCGCCTTCCACTTCATCCGCACCAACGCGCGACTCCTGAGCAGCGAGTTCGACCAGGCCCACTTCGACTTCTACTCGAAGACCCTGAACGGCATCGAAGCGCAGCGTGATCGATGGAAGCGCGGTTCGGACCTGGTCAACCGCAACCTCGGCGAAGCGGTCGGCAAGCTGTACATCGATCGCCATTTCCCGCGCGAAGCCAAGGAGCAGATGGACGAGCTGGTCGCCAACCTCGTGGCCGCCCTGGAGGAACGCCTGGGCGAGAACGAGTGGATGGACGATGAGACCCGCGACGCCGCCCTGGTCAAGCTCGGCACCTTCGAGCCGCGCATCGGCTACACCACCAAGTGGACCGACTACAGCGACCTCGAGATCGTCGCCGGCGACATGCTGGGCAACGCGCGGCGCATCGACGAGTTCAGCTGGAAGCAGCAGGTGGACCGCCTGGGCGGTGCCGTCGATCGCGAGATCTGGCCCTACCCCCCGCAGACGGTAAACGCATCCTATAACCCGCTGCTGAACCAGATCACTTTCCCCGCCGGCATTCTGCAGGCACCGTTCTTCGACCCCAACGCCGACCCCGCCGTGAATTACGGCGCCATCGGCGCGGTGATCGGCCACGAGATCGGTCACGGCTTCGACGACCAGGGCCGACGCTTCGACGAGGTGGGCCGCATCCGCGACTGGTGGACCCTCGCCGCCGACGCCCGCTTCAAGACCCGCGCCGACACGCTCGTCGCCCAGTACGACGAGTACTCACCGATCGAGGACATGAACGTGAATGGCCGCCTCACCTTGGGCGAGAACATCGGTGACCTCGGCGGCGTCGAGATGGCCTACGCGGCCTATCAACGCTACGTCGCCGAACACGGCGAGCCGCCGGTATTGGACGGCTACACGGGCGAGCAACGCTTCTTCCTCGGCTGGGCCCAGGTGTGGCGCGGCCTGATGCGTGAAGATGCCCTGCGCGAGCAGCTGCTAACGGATCCGCACAGCCCCGCCGCGTACCGCATCAACGGCGTGGTGCGCAACGTGGATGCCTGGTACGAGGCCTTCGAGGTGGGCGAAGAGGACGATCTGTACCTCGCGCCCGACGCCCGCGTGTCCATCTGGTAGTACCGGCACACGCTAAGCGCTGCTGGGTCGCCGCTCGAGTGGCGGCGACCTCTCTCACCTGCAGCGTTCTTCCCGACTTAGGTTCAAACGCTCTGCGCCGCGAGCTCATCGTGGCGACCGAGAGCGCCCTAAGATCTGTCGCGCAACTGAGCTGACGGCTACACTGCCCCAACGACCTCCTTGCCCGGCTCGACACCGCGTTGGCGAGCGGCACGGACCGGCAGGCCGACACGAGTAGCCCATGGCGCGCAGACCGAGAAAGACCCAAGCGTCCGACATGCGGATGGAGGACATCGCCAAGATGGCGGGTGTCGCCAAGTCCACCGTCTCGCGCGCCCTCGCCGACAGCGACCAGGTGTCGGCGTCAACGAAGGCGCGCATCCGCCAGATCGCCAGCGAGTACAACTACCGCCTGAACGTGGCGGCCCGCGACTTCCGCCTACAGCAGACCCGTACGGTGAAGGTCATGGTGCCCCTAGGCGCCGCTGGCCTGCCCATGTTCACCGATCCCTTCGTGATGGAGCTCACCGCATCGCTCGCGGACACGCTGAGCGAGCGCAACTACAACATGCTCCTCTCGAAGATCGCCCTCTCCTCGCCGGAGATGATCCGCGACGCCTTCGACACACGGAACGTGGAAGGGCTGATCGTGATCGGCCAACGCCGCTTCCACAACGATCTGAACGAGATGGCCCAGAGCAAGGTGCCCCTGGTGGTGTGGGGCGCGCACTTTCCCGATCAACTGTATTGCACGGTGGGAAGTGACAACGTAGCGGGCGCCCGCCGGGCGACCGAACACCTCCTGAAGCTGGGGCGCCGACGCATCGCCTTCCTCGGCGACTGCAAGGACGCCGAGCCCAACCTGCGTTTCGATGGTTATCGCTCGGCGCTCGAACGGGCCGGCGTGGCCTTCGACGAATCGCTGGTGATCCCCACGGCCTACGATCGCCTGGCCGGGCACGCCGCGGTGAGCCGCCACATTGAAGACGGCCTGACCTTCGACGCCCTCTTCGGCACCACGGACCTGCTCGCCATGAGCGCAATCTCAGCGCTGCACGACCACGGCTTGAACGTGCCGTCGGACGTGGCCGTGGTCGGCTACGACGACATCACCCTCGCGAGTTACTTCAGCCCCGCGCTCACCACCATCCGCCAGGACATCTCGCGCGCCAGCCAACTCCTGGTCGACAAGGCGCTCAGCATGATCGCGGGGGAAAGCGCCGAATCGGAAACGCTCCCCACGGAGCTGGTGATCCGCAAGTCCTGCGGGGCCATGGGGTAACGCTCACCAGAGCCACACCACCAACACCGCCGAGATCAGCACGATCGCGCCCGCTTGCAGGCGGTAGTTCGCGTACCAGGGCACACCGGCCAGGGAGGTAGACTCCTCGTCGAACTTCTTCGGTGTCCAGAGGTAGTCCTCGATGGACTCGCGCGACGGCGCCTGCGTCGCCAAGCTGACGGCGATCATAGGTACGCAGCAGATCGCGAAGATGATCGGCGCCACGAGCAGGAAGTGGATGCTGGTGATCGCGAGGATCTCGTTCACCAGGAAGAGCGCGACGGCGCTCGCGAGCCCCGTCACGATCGTCGCGAAGGCCCCCTGTGCGTTGGCGCGGGCCCAGAAGGTGCCGAACAGGAACAGGCACACCACCGGCGGCACGCCGTAGGCGAGCACCTTCTGCAGGTACTTGAAGAGCGAGCCGAAGTTCTGGATCTGGGGCGCCCACAGCACGGCGAAGAGCATGAACAGCACGGTCACGTAGCGGCCGACCTTCAGCAGCTGCTCGCTGGAGAGGTTCGGGCGGTGGCGGCGCACGAAGTCCATGGTGACGAGCGTGGACGCGGAGTTCAGGGTCGAGTCGATCTGCGACATCAGGGCGGCCAGGAAACCGGCGAGCACCAGGCCGAGAATCCCCACCGGCAACAGATCGAACATCAGCACGGGGAACACGAGATCCGGTCGCTCGAGCTCGGGGTAGAGCACGATGGCGGCGGTGCCCGGCAGCACCATCAGGAACAGCACGGGCAGCTTCAGGAGTCCGGCGAACAACGCCCCCCAGCGCCCATGGTTCACGTCCTTCGCGCCGAGTACACGCTGCACCATGAACTGATTGGTGCACCAGAAGTAGAAGCCGAGCAGGGGCACGCCGAGCACCAGGCCCAACCAGGGCATGCTGGGATCATCCATCGGTCGAATCAGGCGCAGGCGCTCGGGGTCGACCATCGCCGTGATGTTCTCCCACCCGCCCGCCTCCGCGAAGGCGAAGGTGGCGATGAGCAGGGAGCCGATGATCAGCAACACCGCCTGAATCACGTCCGTGATCATCACCGCGGAGAGGCCACCCACGATCGTGTAGAGCCCCGCCACCAGGGCAAGACCCGCGATCGTCTGCCAGATCGGCAGATCCGGCCAGATCAGCTGCATGATGAGGGCGCCGGCGTAGAGACTGCCTGCCGTGTCGAGCACGATGTTCAAGAACAGCGTGAGCAGGGCGAAGTAGGTGCGTGCCCGGCCGTCGAAGCGCCGCTCGAGGTACTCGGGCATCGTGTAGACCTGGGACTTCAAGTACTGCGGCAGCAGGAACACGGCGAAGAACGCCATTAGCACGGCGGACATCCACTCGTAGTTGTAGACCGAGATGCCCGTGGCGTAAGCGTCGCCCGCAAGGCCCACCAGGGTGGTGCTGGAGATCTGCGAGGCGAACAGGGAGAAGCCGACGAGGGGCCAGACCATGCGCCGACCGGCCAGGAAGTAGTCCTGGGCGTTCTCGTTCTTGCCGGCGAAGGCAAGACCTAAGCCGACCATGAACACGAAGTACACGGCGATGATCACCAGATCGATCGTATGCAGTGCGAAATCCATAGCTCCCCCGTCCGCCTTTCCCGTCCCTGTGGCGCCACCCACTCGGATGGCCAATCCCCCCACGACACGGCCTCAAGGTAACACATCACTCCGCCCATGTCGCAACCGATTGCGTTATACAGAACAATTACTTATAGAAGTTTTTGACAATCGTTGCGGGGATTGCAACAATTTCTCGGGCCCGGGGGAAGTTGCAAGGGCAACCAGGTCGCAGCGCGTCGACCGCAATCAAGTGGGGGAACACATGTTCAACAAGCTAAGTCGGCGACTGCTCGGGTCGCTCGTGGTGCCAGCACTGCTGATCTCGCCCGCCGGGGCCCAGCAGAGCGGCGAAGTGGAGCCGGAGTCGATCCTCGAGGAAGTGATCGTGACGGGCGTGGTCCGCCAGGCCGTCAAGCTCGAGACGAGCGTCTCCATATCGAGCCTCGATGGCGATGAGATCGGCAAGTACTCGCCGCGCGGCATCGCCGAGCTCTACCGCAGCCTGCCCGGTATCCGCTCCGAACCCGCCACCGGTGAAGGCAACGGCAGCATCGCCGTGCGCGGCATCCCGCTCGCCACCGGCGGCTACAAGTACGTGCAGCTGCAGGAAGACGGTCTGCCCATCCTGCAGTTCGGCGACATCATCGTGGGTAACACCCCGAACTTCGTGCGCGCCGACTTCAACCTGGAGCGCATCGAGGCCATTCGTGGCGGCAGTGCCTCCACCCTCGCCAGTGACGCCCCCGGCGGCATCATCAACCACATCAGCCGCACGGGCCGTGAAGACGGCGGCTCTGCGGGCTTGAGCTTCGGCCTCGACTACGACGAACTGCGCTTCGACTTCGGCTACGGCGGACGTATTTCGGACAACTGGTACGGCTTCGTCGGCGGCTACTGGCGCGAGGGCGAAGGCGTTCGCGACGTCGGCTACAACGCCACCACCGGCGGGCAGATCAAGGCCAACATCACCCGCGAGTTCGACCAGGGCTACATCCGTTTTTACTTCAAGCACCTGGATGAAAACCTCGCGACGTACCACAACTTCCCGTCCATCGCCCAACCGGGCGGCGGCTTCGAGCCCTTCGGCGATTGGGACGGCAGCAGCCAGTCCGCCGGCACCATCTTCCGCACCAGCAAGAGCGTGACCGACGCCAACGGCACGCCGATCGTGCGTCGTCCGCGCGATCAGATCGAATCGCGCGTGGATGCCCTGGGCGTGGAGTTCTCCTGGGACTTCACCGATCGCCTGTCCCTCATCAACCGCTTCCGCGTCTCCGACGTGAGCGGCGGCCAGATCTCCGCCCTGCCCTTCGGCGCCGGTGATCTCGGCGTGGCCTCGGACCTCGCCGCCGCCATCTGCAACTGCGACAACCCCTCGGTGGTGTTGGCCGCCGGCCCGAACGCCGGCCAGGCCTACGACGGCCTCGCCCTGCAGTACCTCGAGCTCGACTTCCTCAACGAGAGCCTGAACTTCGTCGTCAACGACCTGCGCGCGAGCTTCGCCGCCACGGACGCGGTGACCCTCACCGGTGGCCTCTATTACTCCCAGCAGGAAATCCGCCAGAACTGGCCCAACTGGGATCGCTTCATCACCACCTTCGACGGCGACAACGCCGTGCCGCTGCTCATCACCGACGGCGACACGGGCGTGGAGTACTCCGACGCCAACGGCACCTTCAGCCGCGGCCTGCTCACGCGCCTGGTGGACCTCGAGTACACCACCATCGCTCCCTTCCTGGACCTCAACGTCGACCTGGACCGCGTCAGCTTCAACGCCAGCGTGCGTCGTGACGAGGTGGACGTGCGCGGCGTGGCCGCCGGTGCCGGTGGCTTCCTCGGCGACACCCTGCCCTGCGACAACAACGGCGACGGCGACACCACCGACCCCCTCGACGTCTGCAGCGTCTCGGACCTGAGCAACGGCACGGTGCACGACTACGACCCCGGCTACACCTCCTGGTCCGTCGGCGGCAACTTCAACATCGCCGATAACCAGGCCGTGTTCGCCCGCGTGAGCGAAGGCGGCGTGATCGTGGCCGACCGCCTCTTCGACGGCGGCGCCGATCGCGTACTGGCGGCCAACGCCGGTATCAGCGACGGCATCGACGACGTGCTTCAGTACGAGATCGGCTACAAGCTGAACCACAACATATTCGATCTATTCGTCACCTTCTTCCGCGCCGAGACCCAGGAGACCCAGTCGGAGGTCACCACGGGCAACGTCTTCGTGCAGGAGTACGAGGCCAACGGCGCGGAGATCGAAACGGTGTTCAGCATCGCCAACGTGCTCGACGTCAACGCCAACTTCACCTGGACAGACGCGGAGATCGTGGACAGCGACACGGCGCCCGAGAACATCGGCAACCGCCCGAATCGCCAGGCCGACTACATCTACACGGTGAACGCCGGCTACAACAACGACCGCTTCTCCGGCGGCCTCACCTTCGTCGGCAGCGGTGACTTCTTCATCGGTGACACGGAGACGATCCAGCAGGATGCGTACACGCTCATCCACGCGTACGCCACCTTCTTCGTCACCGACAAGTTCTCCCTCTCCCTGAACGCCAACAACCTGACCGACGAGTACGTGGCCAGCTTCGGCGAAGGGGGCATCGTGGAGTTTCAGGGTCAGAGCCTCTACGGCGCCGAAGTGCTGAACGGCAGGTCGATCAGCGCCTCCCTGCGCTACGACTTCTGACCGACCCCTGGACGGAGCACCGCGCCTGCGTAAGCCAACTTCCCCTGGACCGGTAGGCACGGTGCTCCTCCTTCAACCAACGAACGACTGACGAGGACTTGCGATGCAGGCAGCGATGCTTGGCAAGGGCGGCTTTACCCTGAACCAACGCGACATCCCCGAGCCCGCCGCCGGCGAGGTGCTGGTGAAGACCATCGGGTGCGGCGTGTGCGGTGGTGATCTTCACACCTACCGCGTCCGCGATCGCCTGCCCCAGGAGCAAACCCTGCTCGGCCACGAGGGCACGGGGACCATCGTCGCCCTGGGGCCGGACGTGACGGACTTCGCCCTCGGTCAGACGGTCACGGCCCTGGGCGGCGCCTACGCGGACTACTTCGTGGCCCCCACCGAGCTGCTGGCCAAGGTGCCCGCCGAGATCGACCCCCTCGCCGCCCTCGGCGAACCGGTCGCCTGCTGCGTCCACGCCAGCGAGCGCTTCGGCGTGCGTGAGGGCGATCGCGTGGCCGTGGTCGGCTGCGGCTTCATGGGCCTGATCTGCCTGCAACTGGCGCGCAACCAGGGCGCGGGCGAGATCATCGCCATCGACCCCATCCCTTACCGCCGCGAGATGGCCGCCCGCCTGGGCGCCCATCGCACCTTGCACCCCGATGAGGTGCAGGTGGAGGACCCTGACGTCGGCCTGGCACAGGTGGTGATCGAAGCCGGTGGCGTGCCGGCCACGCTGGCGCTGTGTACAGATCTCGTCACCCAGCACGGCCGCATCATCATCATCGGCTACCACGAGTCCAACGAGGGCAAGCGCGACGTCGACATGCAGCGGTGGAACTTCAAGGCCATCGACGTGGTGAACGGCCACGTGCGCCGCGACGATGAGAAGCACGCTGCCATGCTGGCGGGCCTCGAGATGATGCGCGCCGGCACCCTGGACACCGCGCCGTTGATCACCTCCTACGCCCTGAACGATGTGGAGCAGGCCTTCGCCGATTTCGGCGCGGCCAAGGAGGGACTGTTCAAAGCGGTCCTGGTGACCGGTGACGATGTCACATGAGGTGCAGCTGATCGCCTACGGCGATCGTCTCGGCGGAGGAACGCTCAAGGACCTGAAAGCCCTCCTCGACGGCCCCCTGGCGGGGCTCTTCGGCGGCCTGCACCTGCTCCCGTTCTACGATTCCATCAGCGGCGCGGACGCAGGCTTCGACCCAACGGATCACCTCGCCGTCGATCCCGTCCTGGGCACCTGGGACGACGTCCGCGCACTCGGCGAGGACGTGCACCTGGTCGTGGACCTGATCGTCAACCACATCTCCTCGAGCTCGTCCCAATTCCAGGATTACCTCGACCATGGGGCGCGCTCGCCCTACGCCGGCATGTTCCTCACGGAGGACGACGTCTACCCGGGCGGGATGCGCGACGTCGACCGCGACGCGCTATTCGTCATCGGCGCCGAC
>JBCBZW010000147.1 GCA_039815145.1 Pseudomonadota bacterium | reverse complement strand
GGCGGCGCTTTCGGCCGCAAGTACAAGTGCGACTACGTGCAGGAGGCGGTGACGCTGTCGCTCGCCGTCGGCGCGCCCGTGCAACTCACGTGGACCCGCGAAGAGGACACGCGCACCGGCTACTACCATTCCTGCAGCGCCCAGCACATCGAAGCGGGCATCGACGCCGACGGCAACGTGGTCGGCTGGCTGCACCGCGCTGCCTTCCCGCCGATCCCCGCCACCTTCAACCCGAAGGTCACCCGCCCGGGTGAGCGCGACCTCGGCCGCATCATCGGCCACCCCTTCGGCATCGCCAACGTGCGCATCGAGTCGGGCGAAGCCCCCGCCCACACGCGCATCGGCTGGTACCGCGCCGTCTACGACATCTTCTGGGCCCACGCGATCAACATCTTCGTCGACGAGCTCGCCGAGAAGGCGCAGACGGACACGGTGGCGTTGCTCACGCGCATCTACCGCAACTCCTCCGACCCCAAGACCAAGATGCAGGCCGAGCGCTCGTTGGCCGTGCTGGAGAAGGCCGCCGCCATGGGCGGCTGGGGCCGCGAGCTACCGGAAGGCGAAGGCCTCGGCATCGCCGTTCACCACAGCTACGAAAGCTATACGGCGATGGCCGTGCATGTGGCGATGGAAGACGGCCAGGTGCGCGTGAAGCGCGTCGACTGCGCCGTCGACTGCGGCCTGGTCCTGAACCCGGACATCGCCACCGCGCAGATGGAAGGCGCCGTGATCATGGGCCTCGGGCTGGCGTTGGAGACGGAGGTGAGCTTCCGCGAGGGCGCGGTGGTGAACTCCAACTTCCACGACTACCGCGTGCTGCGCATCAGCGATGCACCGCCCGAGATCAACGTGGCATTCATCGGCCAGGAGAATCGCTCCACGGGTCTCGGGGAGCCGGGTGTACCCACCTTCGCACCGGCGCTGGCCAACGCGATCTACGCGGCGGGTGGCGAGCGCCATCGTGCCTTGCCGATGACCCAGGTCTAGGGAACCTGCTGGGCGTCGCAGCTGCTCGGCTACGGGCGGCTGCGGCGGGCTAGCGTTCTCCCGCGGCGGTGGACCCCTCCTCTTCGTTGAGCCGTACGAAGGTGCCGCCGTACCAGTTGCCTGTCTCCATCCCGTCGCGGCCGAACTGCACGGACTTCATCTCGTAGGTGTCCTCGTCCAGCCAGTGGTAGCGGTAGCGGCGGTGCGTGCCTGGGGGTTCGTCCTCGAAGCGGATCGTCAGCGTGAGGTCGCCGTTCTCATCCAGCACGCCCTTACCCACCCCCACGCGGCGATCGCCAAAGTGGGAGAGGTGGCTGACGCTGGTTCGGTCGTGGCTCGCCACCCAGAGGATGTGACCCTTCAGGCCACCGCCGGCGTCCACGGCGCAGAGCACGGAGTACTGCGTGTTCACCGGGGCGCAATGGGTGAAGTGGTTGGGGATGGTGAGGGTATCGAGGGTCTTGCCGTCCCAGATCTGTTGGAAGCGGTCGTCCTGCAGGGTCCAGTCGCCGACGAAGCGGGCGAAAGGGAAGGGCGCGGTCTCGGCATCGTTCGTGTCGGCGATGGCCGCGCTGAGGGACGTGAAGCTTAGGATCGCTGTCACCAGCCCAAACTCAAGGTGTTTCATAGGAGCTCAAACCCAACGATCGAACACGTGGGTTGAGACCCTCGGGCGGGCGACTAGTTCTCGTGTGTGGCTACCGCCTGGGGCGGCTTAGCGCCAGGTGCCGCAGCCAACGTAAGGCCACCACCCCCAGGGCTAGCGACAACAACATCTCCGGCTCGGCCAAGGCCGCCAATCCGTCAGTGGCACGCGCTCCCGGCGAGGCGCTGAGCCCCATGGCGATGAGGGCGACGAGTTGAGTGGTGTCGACGAGCTGGCGATACATCCTTCACCTCCAGTGCGCGTGCGCGATCGTTGGAGGGAGATGCAATCGCCGCGCCACCGGCGGAAGGTGACTTCGATCAGTCGCTTAGCGGCTGCGCCGCGAGCGAAGCGTGCAGCCTTGTAACGAACTCCGACAGCGTGGGGAAGCGGAGCGGCGTGACTATGTTGACCGGCGCGCCCGCGCCCTCATCCGCCTCGGGAGGTGCTTAGCCCGCGGCTTGCACCGGCGCAGGCGCATCCTGGGCCAGCCGCGCCTCGAGGATCTGCTGCGCGATGCGCATCGTGCGTTCGTTGTCCACGTCGATGCAGGCCTCGGAGAAGGGCATGCGCACGAAGCCGATGTGGCAGCCGAAGGTTTTCGACAGGCGCACGCCCACGTCGTCCAACGAGAGACGATGCAGGAAGTAGAGGAGGAAGTTGAACACGCCGAAGGCGCGCACGATGCGCATGGCCTTCTTGCGGAACTGACCGCCGCCGCGGAACATCGCCGCGGCCTTGATCGCCTTCGGGCGGGCGATCGCGTACAGGTTGCAGTTGGAGAACTCGCCGTCCGTGAAAGCGTAGAAGCGGCGCTGGCCTTGCGGGTGCTCCGCGCGCAGGAGGTCGGCGGGCGTCATCGCGATGGCCGCGTCCACGTCGGCGCGCTCCAGCTCAGCGCAGAAGTGCTTGACCATGTCGGTGGTGAGCAGGGGGTTGTCGGCGGTGGTGATGAGGGCGGGGAAGCGTTCGTGCTCGGGGCCCGCCAGGGCGGCTTCCACGCTCGCGAACAAGTCCGGGCCTGAGGCGACCACCGTGATGCGGCCTGAGGCCAGGTGGTCCGCGAAGCGCGGCAGCGGATCGAGCAGCGCCTGATCGTCGCTGGAGATGACGATGCGCGCGATCTCCGGCGCACTCAGCAGCGTGTCCAGCACCCACTCGATCATCGGCTTGCCTGCCATATCGATCAGGCACTTGTTGCCGTTGTCGCAGAAGGGGGCCAGGGGGTCGTCTGCGCCCCGACGTTGGGCGGCGAGGACCAGGGCGGTGTAGGCGCCTGGTGCGCCGCTCATGCGGCCTGTACCGCGCTGGCCGGGATCAGGCCTTGGCGTTCCAGGCTCGCGCAGAGGATGGTCTCGATGAGCTCGCGGTGGGAGACGCCGATCTGCCGACCCACGGACGCGATGGTCTTGCGCGACCACAGGTTGCAGTTGATGTTCATCTCGATGAAGTGCACCTCGCCGGTGGCCGAGTCCACGCGATACTCCAGGCGCCCGTGATCGAAGGGCCACACCTCTTCCACGATGCGCTGGCTCATCGCGAGCACCTCATCGCTCAAGGCGCCCTCGGTGAGTAGCACGTGCTTGGTGGAGGAGGGCACGAGGTCGCGCTTCTGCTCGTAGGTGCGGATTGGGCCGCTGTCGCCGTCGTAGCGGATGACCGGGAAATACCAGGGGCCGCCGCGGGCGGCGATCACCGGTGCCGCCAGGTCCGTGCCGTCGATGTAACGCTCGACGATCACGTCGTGGCCTTCCTGGTGCAGCTGGGTGATGTGCCGCTCGGCGATCGCCCAGCTCGAGGTCACGTGGATGCCCCAGGAGGCCGAGCTCGCGTTCGGCTTGATGATGAGCGAATTCCAGTCGAACGCGGGTGGGGTGATCGCCAGGCCGCCGAGGGCGTAGTGCTTCCACTCCGGCGTGGTCAGCCCCAGGTTCGCCACCACGTGCTTGAGCAGGTGCTTGTCGTCGGTGAGGCCGCGGACGATCGGCGAGCCGCCGAGGTAGGGCAGGTCCTTCGACTCGGCCAGGAGCGGCGCCAGCATCTCGCTGTTGCGGAAGCCCGCGCGGTTGAGCAGGGAGACGATGAAGTCGACGTCCAGCGCGCCGGTCAGCGCGTCGAAGCTGTTGGCGGGCGTCACGCGCAGGCCGATCTCCTCCAGCGTGTCGAGTAGCTCGCGGTGGTAGGTGGCGTGGGTGCCGTCCTCGGCGTCGGGGGTGCCGTCGCTCAAGGCGTGCTTGGCGAGGAACAGGACGCGTAAGGAGTCCTTCACGGACTGGGGGATTTCAAGGCAACGGGGATGCCGTGCGCTGGAGGTATCGGTTGTCACGCGCATCATTTTGCTTCTCGCCCGTTACGGAAGTGTTGCGAAATGGCGAAGGTCTGGCGTCGAGCGCGCGTCAACGGAGTTGAACACCGCGCAAATTTTGACCACCGGGCTCCCACCGAGGTTGGCGCGCAATCTACGCGATCACGTTGCTTTTGCAACCCGTGCAGAGATTGGGGACGCCCTTATGTGGAGTCGCCTCGAGCAGTGATTTGAAAGTCGCGAACCAAGAATGAGTCTTGTTTCTATCCGCCAGCAAGAATCGCCCCGGCGTAGTAAGTTGTTCCTTCACGGAATTTCCTGGCGATTGGGATAAGAACAATGGACCTTCTGAAGAGTATTTGGGTGGGGGTGATGATCGGCTCGCTGGCGGCATGCAGCACCGGGGAAGCTCCCGAGGACGCAGGTGAGGCCCCAGTGGCAGGTAAAAGAGAGAGCGAGACGGCCGTCGTCGCCGTCGAGAAGCGCTCCTTTGCGCCGATGCTCAACGGTGAGTCCATCGCCAACGGCATCTCCTACGGCGCCTACCGCGACGGCGAGGCCCCCGGCGGCGCCCTCACGTCCAAGGCGCACATCCTCGAAGACCTCACCATCCTCGCCGAGCGCTGGAACCTGATCCGCCTCTACGGCGCCGACCCCCAGTCGAAGAACATCCTGGAGGTGATCGAGGAGAACGACCTCCCCATCCGTGTGATGCAGGGCATCTGGCTCGACTCGCACAAGAGCGATGAGGAGAACGACGAGCAGGTGCGCCTCGCCATCGAGTACGCCAACGCCTTCCCCGACATCGTCGTGGCCGTGAACGTGGGCAACGAGATCCTCGTCGACTGGTCCTACCACCGGATCACCGATCTCGACTACGTCGTCGAGCAGATCCGCCGCGTGCGCGGTGCCGTGAAGCAACCCGTCACCGTGGCCGATGACTACAACTTCTGGAACAAGCCCCAGGCCCCGCGCATCGCCAACGAGCTCGACTTCATCTGCCTCCACGCCTACGCCTTCTGGAACGACAAGGTCCTGGACGTAGCCATGGAGTGGACCGAGTCCACCTACAACGACATCCAGGCTCTTCACCCCGACCACACCATCGCCTACTGCGAGACCGGCTGGCCGACCAGCCGCGTCTACGGCGACGGCAGCTACGAGGGCGGCCTCACAGGCAAGGCCGGCGAGGCCGAGCAGAAGACCTTCTTCGACCAGTACGACGCGTGGGCCGAGAGCAACGGCGTGATCTCCTTCTACTTCTCGTCCTTCGACGAAAACTGGAAGGGTGGCTTCGACGGCGACAACCCCATGGACAAGGCCGAGAAGCACTGGGGCCTCTACAAGAGCGACCGCACGCCGAAGGTGGCGCTGCAGTAGCCCCCGGTTGCCGCCGCCGCCGGGTTGCGGCGGCGGGTGCGCAGCGCTCTAATCGGGGCATGACCACACCTTCCGGACCTCACGACATCGGCGGCGTCGACGCCGGCCCCATCGACCCCAGCGAACACGACACGGCGTGGTGGGAATGGCAGGTCGACGCCATGGTCCGCCTCGCCATGGGCAAGGGCCTGTTCACGGACTTCGCCGAGCTGCGCGACGGCATCGAGCGCCTCGCCCCCGAGGACTACGAACGCCTCACCTATTACGAACGTTGGGCCACTTCGCTCGCGCACACGCTCCTCGACAAGGGCGTGGTCACGCAGGAGCAGCTGGACGCGCGCGTGGCGGAGATTCGCAAGCGCCAAGCGGCCGCAGGTGAGCCCGAATGACCGCGCCCCGTTTCGCCGTCGACCAGCGGGTGCGCATCGCTGATCGCACGCCCGCCGTGCACCACCGCGTGCCTTGGTACGCCAAGGGCCAGGTCGGCACGATCGAGCGGGTGTGTGGGGAGCACGGGCAGCCGGAGCATTTCATCCGCGGTGATGGCGGACCTCGCACGAGGCTCTACCGAGTGCGCATTCTCCAGCAGGATTTGTGGACCGACTATTCAGGCGCGGCTAGCGATGTGCTCGAACTCGAGGTGTTCGAGCACTGGCTCGAGGAGGCATAGGTGAGCGACCACCACGACCACGACCACGCGAAGACGGTCCAACCCGATCACCCCGAGCCCACCAGCGATGCGGCCCTCGTCGGCCTTGCGTTGCGCGAGCTGCTGATCGAAGGCGGGTGCTACACGGCTGAAGACGAGCTGGCGATGATCGCCAAGATGCAGGGGGCGTCGCCGTACAACGGCGGGCGCCTCGCCGCGCGTGCTTGGACGGATCCCGCCTTTCGATCTCGGTTGCTCGAGAACGGGGCGGAAGCGATCAAGGAGCTCGGGTTCGATCTGTCGCCGACGGAATTCACGGTGGTGGAGAACACCGATGAGGAGCACAACGTGATCGTGTGCACCTTGTGTTCTTGTTATCCGCGGGCGCTGTTGGGGATGTCACCGGCCTGGTACAAGTCGAAGGCCTATCGGGCGCGGGTGGTGCGCGAGCCTCGGGCGGTGCTTGCGGAGTTTGGGGTGGCGCTGGATGAAGACGTGAGCGTGCGGGTGCACGACTCCACGGCGGAGTTGCGGTACATGGTGTTGCCGCAGCGGCCGGCGGGTACGGAGGGGTGGGATGAAGCACGTCTGGCCGCACTGGTCACCCGGGACTCACTGATCGGTACCCAGCGGGCATTGAGTGCATCACACCTCAATTAGCCAAGCGCCGAGCAGTCGATTTTTCGTTGTGCAGGCCAGCATTCCCACGCTCAGCGAGAGACGGTCCGGCTAGCTATTCATCCTTGGGCGCTTGCTGCCGATTGGATAGGATTCGCTCGCCCGATGCAGGGCCTGCAGCAGGGCAGACAACGTGGCTCAAGAGTCTGCTTCTTGACCTGTCAACGACTCGGTTTCTAGCGATAGTATTGTGATCTTGCGCACCAATTGATAGCGCACGAGAAGTTAGGGTAAGCCTATCCTCAGGAGCCCCCATGCCTGCAGCTAGCCCTCCAAGCGATGAGACTACCCGGTTGCGCGCGCTCAAAGCGCTGACGGCACTCGATTCCCAGCCAGAGCAGGCGTTCGATCGGATCGTCACGCTCGCGGCCGACCTCGCTGGCGTGCCGATAAGTCTGATTAGTCTGGTCGACGAACACCGTCAGTGGTTCAAGGCGAACACGGGCTTGGGCGGTGTCGCTGAGACGCATCGCGACCATGCGTTTTGCGCCCACGCGATTCTCGATCAAGCCGTGACCGTGGTGCCCGATGCCACACTCGATAGCAGGTTTTCGGACAATCCTCTTGTGCTCGGAGAACCAGGGATTCGGTTCTACGCGGGCGCTCCCCTTCGCCTCAAGGACGGGCATCAGGTGGGGACGCTCTGCGTGATCGATCGAAAGCCGCGGCAGATCGATGAACGCACCGTGCAACAACTCTCGGCGCTTTCGTCGATAGCGGCATCGCTCCTCGAACTGCGTCGCTCACGCACCCTACTGCTGGAAGAGCAGGGCAGACTCGTTGCCGAGAATCGGGCGCGGAGGGTGGCCGAAGCAGCACTTGAAGGCGAACGTTCAACGTTGGCCAATGTGATCGACGCGACCGACGTAGGGACCTGGGAATGGGATGTCTCCACCGGCCATATGCAGATCAACGAGCGATTCGCGACCTTGCTCGGATACTCGCCGAAGGAGCTGAGTCCCTTCTCCATTAGGCACCTGTTCTCAATGACGCATCCGGACGATTGCGGTCCGCTCAAGGCGATGCTCGCGGGCCACCTCGGCGGACGGATGGCGGGCGTGGAATGCGAGATTCGCCTGCGCAACGCCGACGGTCTCTGGGTGTGGGTGCAGAGTCGTGGCTCCGTTCTGGCGCGGCCGTCGAAGGGCGATCCGCAGAGGATGTTTGGGGTCATTCTCTCGATTCAGGAACGCAAGGAGCAGGAACAGGAACTCGCTCGCAGTAAGGATTTGCTGGAAGCCATGGGGCGAATTGCGGGCGTGGGGGGTTGGGAGGTCGATCTGCAACAGGGCGAGATCTACTGGACCGAAGAAACACGCCGAATCCATGGTGTGGACAGCCAGTACGTCCCCGATCTCGATGCAGCTGTTGGGTTCTACGCGGAAGACGGAAGGCGGGAGATTCAGCGAGCTCTGGATGAGGCTCTAAGGACCGGGTCGGGATGGGATCTGGAGTTGCCCTTCGTACGCGCTAGCGGGGAGGCGATTTGGGTGCGTGCACAAGGGCAGGCTGAGCAGGCGGACGGCTGCCCAACCCGGCTCTTCGGTGCCTTTCAGGACATCACCGAACGTCGCCACCTGGTTGATGAGCTTCAGCGCCAGGGGGAAGAGCTGCGCGTTACGCTCGAGTCGATCGGTGACGCGGTGGTCACGACTGACCCCGCAGGATGCGTGCAGTATGTGAACCCCGTCGCGAACGCCATTCTGAATCACCGCGGCGAGTTGGTGGGAGCGCGTTTCGCCGACATGGCGTCCTTCGTGGATGAGGCGAGTGGGGAGCTATTGCCCAACCCGATAGGGGAGGCGATCTCTCGACGCGAGACAGTGCAACTTGCGAGGACGGCGCTGCTGAGAACCGCTGGGGGGCGGGAGATCGCAGTAGAAGGTTGCGTCTCTCCACTGATCGATGCGCAAGGCACACTGCTCGGCGCGGTGTTGGTGCTGCGAGATGTAGGGGAGAACCGCCGTCTACTAAGCGAAATGAGCTATCAGGCCAAGCACGACGGGCTCACGGGACTGGTGAATAGAGCCGAATTCGAACGTTGCCTTGGCGGTGCCCTCGAGTCATCACGCAGTATCGGCGTCCACCACGCATTGCTGATGATCGATCTGGATCAGTTCAAGATCGTCAACGACACCTGCGGTCACGCGGCCGGTGATGCGCTTCTGAGGGAAGTGTGCGATCTCATCCGCTCGGGGGTGCGTAGCAACGATACGGTAGCGCGCCTGGGCGGTGACGAGTTTGCGGTGCTGCTGATGGCCTGCCAGGAAGATGCGGCGTTGCAGATTGCCGAGGGGATTTGCCAACGCGTCAGCGCCTATCGCTTCGTGCATTCGGGTAGCCGTTTCCGTGTCGGGGCCAGTATCGGACTGGTTGTCTTAGATAGCCGTTGGGGCTCGGTGGATCGGCTGTTGCAGGCTGCTGATAACGCTTGCTATGCGGCGAAGGAGCGCGGGCGGGATCGCGTGCATCGCTACCAGGAAGAGGACGACGCCATCCTCTCGCGACAGTCCTCTACCCGTTGGGTGGTGCGGCTCGAGGAGGCGCTGGAGAGAGACTGGTTCGCGCTGGATGCCCAGATGATTTATCGCGACGGCGGCGGTGACTCACCGGTCGGCGCTGAGCTCTTTCTGCGTATGTGTCCACCCAATCAGGAACCAATCATGCCGGGGGCTTTCCTGCCTGCGGCTGAGCGCTTCAACCTTGCTCCCAGAGTAGATCAATGGGTGGTAGTCCAGGCGTTGAGGTCGCTGGTCCAGGGTGGCGTTCGTATACCTACGTACTTTATTAATTTGTCGGCTCAGTCCATCTGCGATGACGCCTTTCACCGTTTTCTACTTGATTCTCTCCAACAGTTGGAAGCCACCGAACGCGAGCGTATCGTGTTGGAGGTCACCGAGACTGCGGTCATCTCCAATATGGGCGCAGCGCGAAAGCTGCTCGCGCAACTTAGATCGCATGGTGTGAAGGTGGCACTCGATGACTTTGGCTCTGGGATGGCGTCCTTCGCCTATCTTCGGGAGCTCGCGGTCGACTACCTGAAAATCGATGGACAGTTCGTCACCTCCCTGCAAGACGATCCGCTAAGCGTCGTTGCGGTGCGGGCGTTCGTGGACGCCGCGCAGACCCTGGGCATCCCTGTGATAGCCGAACACGTGCACTCGGCAACCGCACTGGCGGCGCTACGAGAGTTGGGTGTGCCGCTGTTTCAGGGGTTCCACCTGCATCGCCCTGTGCCCCTCGACAGCCTGATCGCCGAGGCGTCGCAGCCCGTAGCTGGGTAGTCTCGCCGTCTCCCTGGTGGAGTCGCATCCGCAGCGCCGTTTTCGAGTGCTAATGCGGTCCAAACGTGCCTGTCCGTGGATTCGGTCTGCCGTGGGTGGTGCCCCACAGCGCTTGCTACGCACCTGCGATGCAGACGATCGCAGGCGTTGGTTTATCGCGCTCGAGTCCCCTGCCGGTGACGGAACGGCGCGCCGCGATGGGGGGAGTAAGCGATCGAAATCAATGGTCGGGGTGAGAGGATTTGAACCTCCGGCCCCTGCCTCCCGAAGACAGTGCTCTACCAGGCTGAGCTACACCCCGAACAAATGGCGGGAAGACCCCCGCACCTGTGCAGCTGGATAGGAATGGCAACCTCGGGAACCCCGGAGAGGGAACGGTCGCCGCCGCACAAGGCCGCACACAATAGCCGAAGCCACCCCGCCTGTCGATAGCCGCTCACGCACGAGTTCGCATTAAATGTTGCGCCGCACCGTGTAGACTATGTCGCGTCCCGCCAGTCGAAATCGGAGCGCGTCCAGCCTTGTCCCAGCCAGCCTCGAGCGCCGCCACGGCGGCCAGCCCTTCTGCCGCTGAAAAGCCCCGCATCGTCGTCGTCGGTGGGGGTGCCGGCGGCCTGGAACTCGTGGCCGCCCTTGGCCGTCGCTTAGGTCGCAAGGGTAAGGCCGACATCATGCTGGTCGACCGCAATTCCTCCCACATCTGGAAGCCTCTCCTGCACGAGGTGGCGACGGGCGCCCTCGACTCGAGCCTGGATGAGGTGGGTTACCGCGAGCACGCCCACCGCTTCGGCTATCGCTATCTCTTCGGCGAGATGTCGGGCCTCGACCGCGAGGCGAAGGAAGTGATCATCGCGCCGACCATTGACGAGGACGGCGAGGAGATCATGGCGCAGCAGCGCATCCGCTACGACTACCTGGTGATGGCGGTGGGCAGCGTCTCGAACGACTTCGCCACCAAGGGCGTGGCGGAGCACTGCATCTTCCTCGACCGTCGTCAGCAGGCGGAGCGCTTCCGCCAGAAGCTCCTCAACCTCTGCGTGGCGGCCTCGCTCAAGACCCAGGCGAACCCGGCGGAGAAGCCGACCGTGGACGTGGCCATCGTCGGCGGCGGCGCGACCGGCGTGGAGCTCTCGGCGGAGCTGCGCCATGCCACGGACGAGCTGCGCTACTACGGCCTCGACAACTTCGATCAGTCCCAGCTGCGCACGGTCCTGCTGGAGGCGGGCCCGCGCATCCTGCCGGCCCTGCCGGAGCGCATCTCCAACGCGGCCCACGAGGAGCTGGAGAACATCGGCGTGAAGGTGCTCTGCAATGCGCGCGTGATCGAGGTGACGCGCGAGGG
>JBCBZW010000146.1 GCA_039815145.1 Pseudomonadota bacterium | reverse complement strand
TGGCCGGCGCAGGGCGCGCAGTCGCGATCGCTGGCGACCTCAATGGCGATGGTCTCGCCGACCTGGTCACGAGCAGCGAGCCGCTCAGCTTCGTGCTGCCAGGTCGCAACACGCCCTTCCCCGCGGTGATCCCCGCCAGCGACATCGGTGCGAACCAGGGCCTAGGTGTCCGAATCGCCTCGCAACCTACCGGCCCCATCGAGAGCCTTGGCGGCGGCGGCGACGTGAACGGCGACGGGATCGACGACCTGATCCTCGGCGCCCCCGAGGAGGAGTTCGCGGGCGACGAGGAGAACGGCGGCGCCTACGTGGTCTTCGGCACCACCGCCCTCGATGAGGACGTCGCCCTCGCCACCCTCGACGGGGACGATGGCTTCGTCGTGCGCTACCCCTTCCCCGCCTTCGACTCCCGCATCGGCGAAGACGTCGACATCGTCGGCGATATCAACGGGGACAACATCGACGACCTCGTGCTCGGCGCCCCCTACGACGGCCTCTTCCTCTACAGCCGAGGCTACGGCCACGCGGTCTTCGGCTCGGACGAAGGCTTCCCGCCGCAAGTGGATCTGTTCACCAACGCGGGTGATGACACCTTCTACATCGTGAGCAACGACTACCTCACCGGCCAAGGCGTCAGTGCCCTCGGCGACGTCAATGGCGATGGTATCGACGACTTCGCCATCGGCACCAGCCGCGGCAACGGCTACGTGGTCTTCGGCAAGGGCGGCCCCTTCGGTGAGTTCTTCGCCACCTTCGACGGCGTCGAGGGGTTCATCATCGAACCCAACGGCGACTTCCCCGACGACATCTCCCTCGACCGCGCGGGCGATGTGAACGGCGACGGACTAGACGACATCATCTTGAGCGCGCGCATCGACGGCTTCACCGGCGCGGCCTACGTGCTCTACGGCCGTCCGACTTTCGATGCCACCGTGGACCTCAGCAACCTAAGCCCGGGAGCAGGCGTCGCGCTCGTGTCGCCACCCGCCTGCTGCGCGAGCCTCAAGGCCACCCCCGTGGCCGGCGACTTCGACATCAACGCGGACGGTTTCGCGGACTTGCTGATCGCCGGGGCACGAACGATCCCGGGCGCAGGCGAGTTGGTCGAGGCCTACGTGGTGTACGGCGGCAATGCACTGCCCGCGCAGGTCAACCTGGCAGCCCTCGATGGCAGCGATGGCTTCACCTTGCGCACGCCGCCCGCTCAGGCGCTGACCAGCGTGGATGTGGACGGCGGGGGAGATCTCAACGGCGACGGATTGGACGACCTGGTCCTCGGCACGGTGCTCGACTTCGGTGGGGCGCAGGTGGCGCGGCGAAGCTTCGTGATCTTCGGTCGCTCACCAGCGAAGTAACCCTCAGTATCAAGAACCCGTGGACGCGATCCGACGGGATCGCGACCACCCGCCACTCAGTTACCCTGCTCAGCGGCCACCTTTACTAACTCAACGAAACGCTCCTGCCGCTCCACCGACCGCCACTGACGCACAGCCCCTAACGAACTCGCAAACAGCGCCTCCCGACGCTCGGTACGTTCCTTGACCGCCTCCGTGCGTATGCGCCCGCGCGAGATCAGCTCCTTGGCCGTCAAGGCATCCAGCACGTAGGTCATGTCCCAGAAGTGCGCGGCGTTATCCGACTGCTGGCGAGCGGCACTCAACACCTCATCGCACTCCGTCTGCAACGCCCTGAGGCTGGGGAACTCGTGCTTACCCACCGCGTAGTCTCGCTCGGACAGTTTGTAGAGCAAGGCCAAGCCCACCAGCGAGTTCGTCTGGGTGTACAGATCCGGCTGCGGCTTCTGCGCGGCGACCGCGCGATAGCTCTTCGCCATCGCCACCAAGGCGTCGATCACCTTGCGCCGAGCAAGCCCACGTCCCTTCACCTCCAACAGCTGCACTATGGCCATGCTCTTTTGGGCGCTGGCGAGGAGCGCCTCGCGTTCGGTCGTCGTGGCAATCGCCATGAGGTGCTGTAGCTCCTCCATCGACCGTTCGACCCGCTCGAGCGCCTCCTCCTTGGCCTGCGGCGTCAATTCACCGCGCTCCGCAAGCTCCCAGGCCACCTCGCCCGCCCACCGAGCACGCAGGTTACCGCGCTGCTCGATCGCACGAATGGGCACGGTGCTGCCCTCAGCAGCGTTCGCGATGGCCTTGGTGTAGCAGTCGATCGCTGCCTCGAAGTCGCCGAGGTCACCGTAGAGTTCGCCGAGCGCAGCGTTGATGTCCGAGCGCACTCGCCACGATTCCGGGAGCGCCTGCACCAGGCGCTCGGCACCGCGGCGGCAGTAGTCGCGCGCGTCATCCTCTCCCTGTTGGACCATGGCGCTGAGGTTCTCCAGGTCCACCACCGCTTCACCGGGATCCACGTAGCGTCCGGGCGAGAACTGGCCCTGCTCGTTCTCGCGCACGACCAATCGGAACTGTGGGTTGCCGTAGCACTGGTAGGCGGCCCAGGTGTTGGAGAAGGGCGCTTCGGCGTAGGCGGCGTTGCGCGCGTCGATCACCGCATCGCCAA
This sequence comes from Pseudomonadota bacterium, assembly GCA_039815145.1. Lineage (NCBI taxonomy): Bacteria > Pseudomonadati > Pseudomonadota > Pseudomonadota bacterium. The sequence continues at coordinate 8,963 of JBCBZW010000146.1, read as the reverse complement.
AGTTCTCGCCCGCGAGCATCTTCTCGTAGAAGACGTCGGCGAAGGCCTGCGCTGCGCCGTCATCCACCTCCCAACCGGTCGCCACGACCGCCTTCACGCCCATGCGAATAAACTCGGTAGCGAGATTGCCGGCGAGAAGATGACGATCCGCGCGAGCGTGCTGCTGGCCGGGTGCGTCGGGATCGTCGATGGCGCCCAGGTAGCAACAATTGATGAACACGAGCTCCGGGGTGACGGGGAGCTGGTGGATCTCGCCGGGCGTGAGCAGGGGACGGCTGGCCGCGCGTTCCTCGTAGGTATCGCCCTCGACGGGGCCGATGATCATGCCGCTGCGGGTGGGATCGTCGGGGTCGAAGACGCCGTGACCGGCCAGGTGCAGCAGGCGATAGTCGCCCTTGAACAGCCCGCACAACACGTCAGCCGTATCCATCGGCGCTCGGCCGCGGACGAGGCTATGCTTGGCATCCCACCCGCTGCCCTGCAGTCGCTCCACCACGGCGAGGGCCTCGCGGCGGGCGCCCTCGAGCTGAGCGAAGTCCGGGTCATCGGCGGGGGTCGGGTCGCCGAGCACGAAAGCGGACAGCTCACTCGCATGAGTGATCGCGCGCGGGCGTTCCTCGCGCAGGCTGCGCAGCAAGCCCGTGTGCGCGGGCCCGGCGTCGCGATCTGCGTCGAGGCCTCGATCGAGGAACAACTCCCAGGGGTAGCTGGCGGCCTTGGCGTCGACCACGAGCACCACGTTGCGCCCCTCCGCCGCCGCGCGCTTGAAGTCGTGCGGCAGCATCAGCTCGAAGAGCGCCTGGCGATCGCACAGCGCTTCTCGATCACCGCTGCGCGCGTTGGCGAGCAGCTCATCGATCAGGCGCCATTGCACGGTGACCCGATGCTCCGCCGAACGCGCCCGATCGGCGAGGGCGGTGAACTTGAAGCCGAGGGGCTGCCCATCGGGATCAGTAGGTGACGGCAGGCGTTCGATGGTCAGTCGGGTCCACCACGCGTTGCGGGTTTCGAACACCATGCGACGGCGACCGCCCTTGCCGCGCGTCAGATGCTCTTCGGCGACCAACCATGGCGCGAAGCGCGCCTCCGCCCCGAGTTCGCGCAGGTAGTGTTGGGCCTGCACGGCGCGGTCGTGGAACAGTTCGTACACCTCCAAGTGAGTGATGGGCGAGAGATGGCGTTGCCCCGCGTCGCCGTTGGCGCTCGCCTTGTTGACCTCCTCGATCTTGAGGTTGGTCAGGTGCACGGCGCTCAACAGCGCGCGCAGGGAGTCCTTGGCGCCCACGCCGCCCTCGCCGCTCGCGATCAGCAATGCGGTCAACGACAGGCCGTCGGCACTCGGGGTCAGTTCTCCGCAGCGCGCGGCGTAGTTGCGCATACCGCGAGCCAGGGTCATCACCAGCGCCTGGGGTTGCAGGTCGCCGATGACGCCAAGGCCGACCACCACCGCGCCCTTGCGGTTGTGCTCGATGGCGCGCTCGTCGGCGAAGAAGACCTCCGCTGAGCCCAGCCGTCCTGGATAGTCGTCGAGGCTCAGACGATGGCTGAGGCGATAGCCGAGGGTCTCGTCGAGCGCTTGCTCGGCGTTGTAGATGCCGTCGTCGAGGTAGTGGCCGATCAGCACCGGGTGCTTGGCCCAGCGCAGATCCGCATGCACGACGCTCACCTGCACCGGCGTCGCATCGCCCGCGTCACCCTCGGGTTCGCCACCGAGGTACTCATCGAAGATGGCGTCCTCGTCAGGGAAGTACTGCGGGCCGGGGTCGTCCTCGATGAAGAAGGGCTCGTCGCTCGCGCGCGCGACCGGCGGCTCTTGCGAGAGCTCCGACGTCGCACCGTGCTTGAGCAGATCGCGGTAGGCGGAGAACGAGCGCTTGTGATCGAGCAGATTGCCGTGCTTGGTGCGCACGTACCACGCTTGCGTGCCCTGGGGGATGCCCCCGTCCCACAGCACGGTGCCATCGCCCCGCCGACTCCCCACCACTTTGATCTTCCCGCCCTCGAGGCGGATCCCTGCCGGGGTCTCGCGCGCGAAGCCGGCCACGTACTTGATGCGTTCCGGATGGCGCAGGGGTTCTTCCAACACCCGACCGATCGCGGCACCGGCCTGGCGCAGCATGTTGCCGTTGGGCACGGACCAGCCCTTGTCGCGCAGCTCGCGGTACTCACGCCAGATGGCCAAGGCGAAGTGATCGGCTTGTTGGTGGGGTTCGCTGCCGGGCTGCGGGAGGAGCTGCAGGTAGCCCTGGTACTCGTTGACCACGTCGAGCAGCTGTTCCTTGCTGTTCAACTGATCAAGCAGGGCGAGCAAGCTGATCATCTTGCCTCGCCCGAGCAGGGCGCGAACGGTGGCGTAGGAGCCGGCGTTGGGCGTGCCCGCCATCACCAGGCGACCGCCGTTCGCCACCAGGCGATCCCACACCTCGGGGCGGCGCGCCATCATCGCCCGGGTCACCAGGCCGCCCATCGAGTGGGCGATTACGTGAAGCGGCTGTTCGGCCTGCCGGAGCGCGTCCTCGAGCTCATCGGCGAGTTGATCGCCGAGCGCTTCCAGGGAGAGGCGCCAGTCGTAGGCGTAGGGCACCACGTTGAAGTGCTTGCGTGCGTACTCCACGAACTTGCCGTAGGCGCCGCCGTTCAAGGAGGTGGCCTCGACGCCCTCAGCGTCGCTCGCGAGCTGGTTGATGCAACCGCGCGCCAGGTCGAAGAAGTCCAACCAGATCTCGTTGTCGTCCACGCTGAGGTTCGAGCCCAAGATCCCCGGCAGCACGTAGAGCCAGGGCTTGGTCGCATCGATCGCCGGCTCCCCTTCCCCAGCGCCTCGATGCACGGCCTCGATGGCTTGCCCGCGACCGCGCAGGCTGTCGAAGCCGGCGGGCACTTGCGGTTGCAGGGCGTCTGCGATGGCGGCGGCGCTGTGGGGGTGGGAGAAGTACCCACCGTGGGTCACCTTCGGCACGTGGAACAGGCGCCCCTCGGGGCGGCGGATGCCGCGCTTCATCGAGGCGGTAGGCACCACCAGGTCGTGGTCCTCGCCGAAATAGCGGTCGCTGACGAACTCGGCGACACGGCCGGCGATACCGCTACCCTCGAAATCCCCGGACACCACCGTGAGATCGGCTTCTACGGTGCGGAAGGTGTTCAGCAACTTCACCGTGGGCGAGGTGACGAGCATCGACTCCAGGCCCGGCAGCTTGGTGGGATCCGCGCGCAGCTTCGCCGCTGCCGCCAGCACGTCGGCCGCGATGCTCGCGACGTCCGCGAGGTCCCCTGCGAGGCCGCCCGTAGGCACGCCGAGCGCTTTGCCCAAGGCCTTGGCGGAGGCCTTGGTGACGTTGATGACCACGGACAGCCATAGGTCGAAGCGGCCTTCCATCAAGGTGGTGCCGCGGGCCGGACAGGCGACGCGGACGAATCGCTCGACGGGCGATCCGCGCTCCTTGAACGCGTCGTTCAGCGTCCGCAACGCTTGCTGGTCCACATCCTGGTCGAAGAGCGCGATGGCGTGGGCATCGAACACGGGCTCGTCGCGGCCCTTCGCGCCACGGCCCGCGCAGAGCAACTCGCCTACCAAGCCGCCGCGCGAATGGCTGATGAGGTGGACCGGCGTGTCGGCCGGCAACAGGGCCATGAGATCGCGCGCGTTCTCGACGGGGCTCTGGGTGATCGACCGGTGGTCGAAGCCGTAGATGCGATCGCCGTAGGTGGCCACCAGGCGTTGCCAGCTCGCGGGCTGTCGGCTCTTGAGGCTGGCGAAGGATCCCGGCGTGGTGGAGAAGGTGCCGTGCACGAACACGAGGATCGGCTTCTTCCGGTCGCCGGTGGCGATCTGCTCCGCGCTCGTCACCGCCTCGCCCAGCACCTGGCCGTCGAAGCGGAACAGACCGCCCACCTCATCGCCCGTCTTGGCCAGGCGATCGTCTTCGATCTTCTCGGCAACCAGGTCGATCGTGGCATCAGCACCGATCTCGACCAAGTCCACGCCGACGGTCTTCAGGCCCTGCACCGCCCAGGCGACCCGTCCCCGGGTGCCGCGCGGATTGCGCACGGGGTACTCGAGAGGCAGATCCTGGGGCGAGCGTGCGCGCGCCTTGAAGGGTTGGTCGCTCGTGTCCTCGAGGTACTGCTCGACCGTGGTCCAGAGCACGAGGCCTCCGCCGAGGTCGACCTCCAGCAGGTCGTTGCCCTGCGCCGGCGCCTCCACCCGCTCGCCGCCGGAACGAGCGCCCGCGTCGCACGCGACGTCGAGGGTGACCTCAGACCGGATCAAGGAGGAGGTGGGTAGTGCGCTCTCGGTGGAATCGTCGATGGTCCGTCGGCGTCCCTGGAGACGAATCTTCGCAGTCATTGATCTTCCTTGGTGCAGCGCATCGCCGGAGCGGCGGTGGACGTTTCGCTAACAATGCGGGATTGGTGGTGCAAACGCGAGAACGTGCCGTGTGCCGAGCCCCCCCCTGCGGTGACCCTGCAGCCAACGTGTGCACTAGCTGCGTGAGCTCCTTACGCATCGTCATTGTGTGTTCTAGCGATGTTCTCTCTCGCACCACCGCACGGTCAGCAGACGACATCATCCAGGCCACCCTTATCGCTTGCGCCCACATGGGATGAGATTGCACCGCAGCGTGGCGTCGACATGTCATGTGCCCGTAAAGCGCACCAATACCTTGCCGCCCCGCCGTGCTTTGGTTCCACTGGACGTCCAAGCCATCCGCCGCCCGTCCAACAGCGGTACCATGCGGGACCGCACCGGCCCCTCCCCAATCTCCAGGACCCTATGAGCAAGCAGTCACCGCCCCCCACCACTCCCCAAACAGACACCGTCTCCGTCGACGTCAATCCTCGCGGCGCGCTCGAAATGCTGTCGCAACTCGAAGTCGACGTGCTGCGCCGCGCCGGCACGGGCAACGCCGCCGAACTCTTCCGCCGCTGCGCCCTCGCCGTCCTCAACACCGGCAACATGACCGACGATGCAGCCGCCATCTTCGCCCGTTACGCCGACTTCGCTTGCGAGATCATCCAACGCACCCGCGGCGTGCAGCTGCGCATCGCCAACGCGCCGGCCAGCGCCTTCGTCGACGGCTACATGATCGAGGGCATCAAGGAGCACCTCTTCGCGGTGCTGCGCGACGTGCTGTACATGACGACCGTGCTCGAGCAGGACGACCTCTTCGACCTCGACACCACCGCCGGCGTCACCAACGCCGTCTTCCACGTGTTACGCAACGCGGACATCATGGCCGTTCGCACACCACCTAACCTTGTCGTTTGCTGGGGCGGGCACTCGATCGGCCGCGAGGAGTACGACTACTCGAAGGCGGTCGGCTACCACATGGGCCTGCGCGGCCTGGATGTGTGCACGGGGTGCGGCCCCGGCGCCATGAAGGGGCCGATGAAGGGCGCCGCGGTGGGGCACGCCAAGCAACGCAACCGCAACGGCCGCTACGTCGGGTTCACCGAACCGGGAATCATCGCGGCCGAGCCTCCCAATCCGATGGTCAATCACCTGGTGATCCTGCCGGACATTGAGAAGCGTCTGGAGGCGTTCGTGCGCGCGGCTCACGCGATCGTGATCTTCCCGGGTGGCGCAGGCACGGCGGAGGAGATCCTGTATCTCCTCGGCATCCTCATGCACCCGAACAACGCCAACGTGACCTTGCCCCTGGTGCTCACGGGGCCCGAACAGAGTCGCGGATGGTTGACGTCCGTTGATGCCTTCCTGGTGAAGGCCTTGGGCGAGCAGGTGCGCCAGTACTACGAGGTGATCGTCGGCGATCCGCCCGCTGTGGCGGCGCGCGTGAACGACGGCGTGCGCCAGGTGCGGCGCAACCGGGTATCGACGGGCGATGCCTTCTACTACAACTGGCTCCTGCACATCCCCTACGAGTTCCAGCGACCGTTCGAGCCCACCCACGAGAACATGGCGGGCCTGCGCCTGGAACGGGACCGTCCGGTGCACGACCTGGCCGCCGACCTGCGGCGGGCGTTCTCAGGCATCGTGGCGGGCAATGTGAAGGAACCGGGCATTCGCGCGGTCGCGGAGCACGGGCCGTTCAGGATTCGGGCGGACGAGACGCTGTTGGCACCGCTGGACGGGTTGCTGAGGGAGTTCGTCGCCGCCGGCAGGATGAAGTTGATGGGCGAGTACGTGCCCTGCTACGAGGTGCACGGCTGAAGTACCCGCGGCGCGCGCGGCGGCCGATGCCACCACGCGCGCCCGTTGAGCTTTACAGGCTGTCTAGCTTTTCCTTCGGGTAGAACGCCATCAACAGCTGGTCCTTGATGGACAGGGCCTTCGCCTTGCCCGCGCCGATCTGCCCCACCTCCGTATCGCCACAGTAGGTGCCGAACAGGCGATCCCACAGGATGATGTTGCAGCCGTAGTTGGTGTTGCTCTGCTCCAGCGCGTGGGCGTGGTGCACGTGGTGCTGCTGGGCGGTGGCGAAGAACCAGTCGTAGATGGGTAAGGACTTCAACGGCAGGTTCGAGTGGTTAAGTTTCCCGTTCCACATGCCGAAGGCGCCCGACACCGCCATCACGTAGTCGCTGGCCCCGAGCAACGCGAGCGCCACCGGCGTACCTACGGCGAGCGCTAGGTACTCCAGGGGATGGGTGCGCGCGCCCCGCATGCAGCTCATCTTGGTGATGTGGTGGTGGGTGGCGTGGATGCGCCACCAGAAGGACGATTCGTGCTGCCAGCGGTGCAACCAGTAGTAGACGAAGCTCGCCACCAGCTTGATCGCGATGGCAGCCGCGATCAGACCCAACACCGACTCGGGGGCCAGGCTGATCTGCAGGGGCGCCATGTCGCGCAGGGCGCGGAAGCCCTCGGACAGGGGCGTCTTGTAGTAGTCGCTGTAGAGCGGCGCCCAGAGGAGACCGCCCATGGCGAGCCAGAAGGCGTCTTCGGCCAGCTCGTGCGGCTCCAGGATCCAGTCCTTGCGCTTGGTCCAGATGCGCTCGGCGAAGATGAGCAGCGGCGTCGGCAGGATGATCATGATCAGGGCGAAGAGCTTGTGGTCCCACCACTCGGTGATGATCATCGTGGCCACCAGCAGCATCGAACCGATCACGAGCGTGGGCTGGATGGCGGCGGAGAGGTAGTCCCTGGCGGTCCATGCGCCCTGCCCGGTCGCCCCCCCGACGCCGCTGGAGATAGGTGGGTTGGTGGCCTGATCCAAGCTGGCGTCGGTCATCTCGCGGGTCCCCTGGGCTTGCGATGGTGGCGTGAAGTGCTCGCTAACCCCTTGTTCTAAGCAAGGATCACGCCAGACTGCCGGCATCGACGCCGTGACGTCGGCCCCGAGTTCTTTGCAATCGAAACCTATCCAGCGAAGAGCCCTATCAACCCGATGGACATGGGCCGAGAGCCGCGCTGTCCAGCACGAGGGCAAACGGGTGCGCTTGCCCCGTACTGAATCAACAGGGCCCTAAAGTCGTGCGTCGCAGGAAGTGTTCTTCAGGCGAAGAAATACTGCGAAATCCGCAGCCGCAGGTACCGAACACCTGCGCCAAACCCACGCTGCCAAGCACTTCGCCCCGGCAAGCCTCAGCCGGGGGTCGTCGTCGTGCGCTCACAGGCACACCCCTTGCATCTAGGCCTCAGTGGCCGTGGCGCCCGCGCTGACAGCAGGCGCGCTGCGGCACCCGAACGGAAAGACGCACAGACGTCGCAACAGACCGAACGATGGCTCAGGGAACGAGGATCCAGAGGATGTCCGACAAGCCGACCAAGAAGATGTCACGCCAAACGAAGGGCGTGATCCTGATCTTCAGCGCGATCCCGATCATCGTGTTCCTCAAGGCGGTCTTCGATGATCACGTGGTGCTGGGCGCGGTCGCCTCTCTGCTGCTGGCCTGGGGCGCCATCGAGATGGGCAAGAAGGACGACGACTAGCCTTTCGCCCCATCCAGGGTGAGTAGAGCGCCGTAACACTCCGGGCGGCGATCTCGAAAGATCCCCCACTCCGTTCTGTGACGCTCACACTGCGCTAGATCGACCGTCGCCAATAGCGTGGCCTCGTCGCGGTCATCCGCGTGGACGAGCAGGTCGCCGGTATGATCGGCGATGAACGAGTTGCCGTAGAAGGTCATCGACAGCTGCGGGTCCTGCGTCGCCACCTCGACGCCGATGCGGTTGGACGCGACCACGGGCACCATGTTGGCGGCGGCATGACCTTGCATCGCCCGGCGCCAGTGCTCGCGCGAGTCCAGCGTCGCATCCCCGGGTTCGCTGCCGATGGCCGTGGGGTAGAGCAGGATCTCCGCGCCGCCCAACACCATCGCGCGGGCCGCCTCCGGAAACCACTGGTCCCAGCAGATCCCCACGCCGATGCGCCCGAAGCGGGTGTCCCACACCTTGAAGCCCGTATCGCCGGGGCTGAAGTAGGTCTTCTCCTGGTAGCCGATCGAGTTGGGGATGTGGGTCTTGCGGTACACGCCGAGCATGGCGCCGTCGGCATCGAAGAGGCACACGGAGTTGAAGAAGCAGTTGCCGCTGCGTTCGAACCAGGAGATGGGCAACACCACACCCAACGTGCTTGCAAGCTTCTGGAAGTGGGCCAGGAAGGGATTGTCCGCGAGGGGGGTCGCCAGCTGCAGATGCTCGCCGTGCTGCTCGATGCAGAAGTACGGCGTCTCGAACAGCTCCTGCAGGAGGATGATCTGAGCGCCATCGGCCGCCGCCTGCCTGACCAGGTCCGTCGCTCGGGCGACGTTCGCCTCGCGATCCCAACTGCACGCCATCTGCGTGGCCGCCAACGTCACTGAGCGCATCTGCGGATCCCCTCCTCCTCGAGCTGCGTCCAGGTTGTCTCACGAGTGCGCCCGCCGGTGCAAAGGGCATCGCCCTTTGCGTGGGGGGCTCGGCTCGCATAGTCTGCGCCTCAACGAAGTACCTTGAGGAATCGGTGGACGTGACGACCTATCGGATGCCGGCCGAGTGGGACCCGCACGAGCGTTGCTGG
>JBCBZW010000145.1 GCA_039815145.1 Pseudomonadota bacterium | reverse complement strand
TTCGACCGCTTCGCCTTCCAGAGCGTCGACACGGACACCTTCATGGCCCACATGGACAGCACGCTGCTGGCCGACTACGGCGACGTCCTCGACCGCGATCGCATCCTCGAGTGGATCTACCAACCCGGGCTGCCCGAGGGCGCCCCGACCCCGCGCTCCGACGCCTTCGACCGCATCGACGCCGTGCGCGACGAATGGCTGGCCGGCGACACGCCCGCCGCCGACATCGCCACCTCCCAGTGGACCTATCACGAATGGAAGGCGTTCCTCGACGGCATGCCGGCGAGCCTGAGTCCCGAACAGCTCACGGAGCTCGACGAAACCTTCGGTTTGACGGAGGCGACCAACAACGAGATCGCCTTCTCCTGGCTGATGATCGCCATCCGCAACGGCTACGCCGATGCGGACGCGCGCCTGGAGAGTTTCCTCATCACGGTGGGCCGCAACAAGTTCGTGCGTCCCCTCTACCAGGCGATGGTGGAGGCCGATCGACGCGAGGAAGCGCAACGCATCTTCGAGGCCGCCAAGCCTGGCTACCACCCGCTCACGGTGAAGGTGAACGGCGCGGTGGTGTACGAGGAGACCTGAGGCGGCAGTCGGTCGGCGCTGGAGGTCACCGTCGCGGCGGTGGCCTCTCGGGGCGCATCACATGCCGAACATGCTCCGCTCCTCGCAGTCCGGGTAGTAGTCGGCGTCACCGCTACGCACGTCGACCACGTCGGTCACCTCACCGGACTCGAAGTCTTCGATCCGCACCGGGTACTTCCCAGCCAATTCATCGCTCTCGAAGACGGCGATCATCGACGTGTCCATCACCGCGCCGCCGCCCATCTGGTCGACGAACTCGCGGTAGGCAGTCATCATGCCATCCATGGCATCGCGCACATCGCGCGCGCCCTTCAGGCGCTTGGTCGGTGTCATCCACAGGCGCTGCGCGACGGTGCCGCGTGAATCGACCACATCGTAGCCCTCGCCGCGATAGCCGTTCACGTCGACGGTCTCGCCCGTGGCGCGCACCTCGTAGGACAGGGGCTCGCTCAGGCCGCGACCGCCCATGAACTCGCGCATGGCGCGCGCTTGCTCCTCGGTCATCTCGCCGTCGCGACGAGCCTGCTCCATCGCCTCCTCGATCGCAGCGCCCGCCTTGCCCATCGCTTCCGCGAAGCGGCCACGCTTGCGTCGCTGCTCCGCACGCGGCGCCGCCGCGGGACGTTCCGCGACGGACAACTTACGGCAGATGTTCCCCTCCAGGGAGACGATCGCCTGCTCGCGCTGTTGGAAGATCGTCGTCTCGAGCAGCTCACCCGCCTCGAAGGGCGGCGGATTCGCCGAACTACCCGCCCCACCCGCTGCCGACGCGGACGCCGCACGACCACTGGGGCCGCGCTCGTCGATCCGAAGGTCGCCTGCTGCGTTCGCAAAGGTGTGGGTCTGCGCGACGACAGCGCCACCTTGGCGTGTCTGGGTCACGATCTCGGCCGCGAACACGGTGGTTGTGGTGATCATCATCAGCATCGCCATGGATGCGTTAGCGCGTAGGGTCATGTCAGCCTCCTTTCCGGTGCCGACTCACGCTACGAAGGCAAACCGCCCCAGGCAATTAGCCGATTTGCACTAGTGCACCAATAATCAACAACCTACAGCACCCCTAGGGCACCTGTACTAACGCGACGCGCAGCATGCCTGGCCTAGACTTTTCGCCATCGTGAACTGCAGCAGGGCAGCTGACATGCACCACCAGCGAGAACGCGTCATCCTCCCGGTCCTCTCGATGAGCCTACTGCTGGGCGCACCGGTCGCCCTTGGCGATGCGGCCGTCGACGCCCTACGCAGTGACTACTACACCGATGTGTTCGAAGCGGTGTCGACGAGCATCGCCTACGAACCCTATTCGGGTGCCCAACGCGGCCCGGCACAAACCGCACGCAGCGGCGCCGGCAACGCCTTGGATCAGTCGGTACTGCTCATCGAGGCCCTGGGCGACAGCGTCCATGCCGCGCGCATCGCCGTCGGGCGCCTGCGCGATCCCGCGTTGGTCCAACTGCTAGGGGCGACGAGCCCGCACCTACCCTCCCACCTCGGCATCGATCACCCGGGCGCGTACGACCCCATCAACGACGACGTCACCCAGAAGATCGCGCGCGACCACGCCTTGGTGGAGGTGCAACTGGATGAGGGCGACGACTGGCTCGCCCTCGACCCCTCGTTTCCCCACGCTGAACCGGGTGACAGCTTCGCCACCGCCACCCGCCACTACGATCGCCTGCCCGACGCGTCCCACCAACGCCTCACCATCACCTGGATGCAGACCACCGCCGACGGCCGCCAGCAACGGCTGGGGCGAATCCAAGGCACGGTGGCCGAGCTGGCGACGGCGCCGATATCGCTGGTGGTGCGCGCCATTCCCCAGTTCGCGCCATTGGCGAGCGAGGAATCACCCCCGGCCAGCGAGGGCCTGATCTCGGGAACACCAGGGTCATTGCTCGGCGGCGGCGGTCTCGGCGGCAGCACGCGCCCAACCGCGCCGCCGGACGAACCTGCCAGCGAGACCGGCGCCGAGCCTGTGACCGATGAGGACCGTGCGGTCGTCGGGCTCGAGTACCGGCGCGAGGCGAGCTACGCGGGGCAGGCGCCCAAGGCCCTGGCGCCCACGCCCGTAGTGTTCGACGACGCCGGCTCCCACCTCACCCGCGAGTGGCTGGCGATCGAGCTGCGCGTGCCCGGGCAGCCCGTCCGTCGCCTCACCCGCGATCTCTTCGTGGCGCAGGACGCCAGCGATCGACCGCCCGCCGTGCGCCGCTACAGCGTCGCCGTGATCGCGGGCACGATATCCCGCGAGGCCTTCGAGGCCCAACGCAGTCTGCTGACAGCCGATGCCGTCGCCACCGCCCAGGCGGAGCTTACGACACTGCAAGGTGAGACCGACGACGACGCGGCCGCCTTGAGGCTGATGCAACTGGAAGCGTCCCAGGCCGTCACCCCACACCTGATCAACCTGGCCTTCGCCAGCGAGTCCGACACTCTGTCGGCGCGCCTGGCACGACGCGCCGGCGTGCGCCTGGTGCACGATGTGCCGCGCATCGTCATCACCTCCGCACATACTGATGTGGACGAGGCCTCGAGCGTCGACGCCGAGCTCACCCTCGATCTTCGCCTCGACGAGCTGCGAGCCCTTCCCTTGGGTGGCATGCCCCGTGGCGCCGCCGCGCTGTTCCAGCGTGCCCGAGGCATGCAGGAGTCCGCCCTCGAAGGCCGCGTGTTAGCGCGCTTCGTGGAGGACCCCAAGCAGGTGATCACCACGGCGCGCTTGATGGACATCGCCCAACGCGAAGGCCAGGAGCTCCTGCTCCTCACCGCCGACGACCCCTCGGCCGCCGCAACGCTCGCCCGCCTGACACCCACTGTCCGAGACCGGGTGGAACGCACGCTCCAGCGCGAGCATCAAGTCATCATCCCCGCTAGCCCCGTCGCGATCGACGGCACGGCGATGTGGGGATGGTGGGACGTCGACCCAGCCACCGGCGCCTTCGTCGGCGTGATGGAGAGTGGTCAGCACCAGGCGATGGCGCAGTACTCGGTCACGCTGGAGAAGGTCGGCGTCAACGACGCCATGGGCTACGTGCTCGGCGCCCTCACGGGCTCCACGGCCACCATGACCCTCTACTCGGCCAAGATGCTGGAGTACGGCCAGGTCACGCCGCAGCTCATCGCCGAGGTGGCGGCGGGCATCGAACGGCTTACCTGCGTCACCTGCCCCAGCTTCGAGGTGGTGGTGTCGCCGATCTCGGCGTCGGCGAGCTTCGAGTCCCCGTGCTTCGAGCAGACCGGTGTGGGCATCGGCACCGGCGGCGGCGTCAGTGGCAGCATCAGCTTCTGCGAGAACTACAAGCTCGGTATCTCCTGCGCCGCGAGCCTGATGCTAGGCACCTTCGAGGTGGAGGGTGACGTGGACATCGGCCCCAACATCGATCTCGACCTCGGCCCCTTGAGTTGCGAATGAATACCTTCACCGCGCTGATCATCCCCCTGCTCGCCGCCCTGGCGCTGGTCGCCCCTGCGCACGGCCAGGACACGGCCGCCACGGAGACGGAGCCGAACGATCGAGCGGAGAGCGCGAACGCCCTCGACACCACGATGCCCCTGCGGGGTGTGCTCACCAGCCAGAACACGGACTACTTCCGCTTCTCCCTGGGGGATACCGACAGCCGGCGCGACATCCTCTTCTCCCTGGACGAGGACCTCCGCACGGACACCTGCCTCCTGGCGAGCGACGGCACGCGCATCAAGTGCCTGCGCGGCACGCAGCACGGCTTTCGTGGCGTCACGCTGAGCGGAGAGTTCGTGATCTCGATCTCTGCAGTCGCCAAGATGGAGGCGCCCGTGGGCTACACCTTGACCGTGAGCGATCCCGTGCCCAACCCGGCGGGCGAGGAGGTGGAACCCAACGACCGCGCAACGGAGGCCACCCTCGTCGAGGGCATGCCCATGACGGTGTCGGCCACCCTGTCGGCCGGGGACAAGGACCTCTTCCGCTTCTCCATCCCGGGTCCGCGCCGTCACTGGCGCATCGCGGCCACGGGCCAAAGCATCTACGCGATGGAATTGCTCACGAGCGGTGGCGTCTCCCTGCAAAAACGCTCGGGCAAGCAGCCGCTCGCGCTGGACGACCTATTCCTACCCCCCGGCGACTACCTACTGGCGACCGCCCCCAGCGGCAACGCCGACGTCGGCGCTTACGAGATCACGATCGCACCCGCCGAAACGCCGCCCGGCACGGCGTACGAAGAAGAACCTAACGATACTAAAGGGCAAGCGCAGCGACTCACCCTCGGCAGCGACTACTCCGGGCAGCTCAGCCGCCGCGACACGGACATGTACCGCTTCCACCTGCCAGGCCGCACGCGCGTGCGGGTCACGGCAGCGGCCGCGCCGGGCAGCCAGCTCAACCTCAGCCTCGACGGCGAGCGGGTGGCGGCAAGCACCGGTGGTGAGGACCAGGTGGTCTTCGAGGGCACGGTGCGCGGCGGCGACCACCTGCTTCGCCTGCGCGGGCGCACCGACGGTGTGGACGAGTATCGCTTGCGCATCGACTTAGCCGACCCCCTCGCCGCAGACGGCGCCGCCCTCAGCGACGTGGCCGTGGCCATCGTCGGCGAATTGCCGACGGTGGGCGCCTACCACCCCCTCGGTCAACGCGTGCCTTTGGCACTGGACGTGCACAACACGGGGAGCACCGCCGAGCGCCTCGAGGTGCTGACGGAGACGAGCGACGTGGGCTGGCGCCTGCGTGCCGCGGCGCAGACCCTCGACCTCGCTCCCGGCGAACGCACGCAGGTCGACGTGGTGCTCGACGTCCTGCCCGACGCGAGGACCGATACGCCGGTGCTCGTGAGCCTGGGCGTGCGCAACGCGGAAGGCGCGATCGCCAGCACCTCGGCGTCGACGCTGGCAGTCTGCGGGGCGCCACCGGTCAGCGCCCGCCGCCTGTGGTCGCTACCGGACGCATTGCTCGGCGGCACCAACGCGGCCTGGGCGGGCCTCGGCGCTACCATCGTGGACGAGACTCGCCACAGTCCCCCAGGGATCGACGGCATCATCACCCGTACCAAGGGCGCCTGGATGGCCACTCCCGGTGACTTCACCGTCGACCTCGCGGGCACGGCGCCGCTGACGGTGCTCGGCACGGTGCTGCACCCGACGGGCTCCGACAAAGTAGGCGTGCAACTGCGGCGCTTCGAACTTCTGCTCTCCGACGACGGCACGGAATACCGCTCCGTCTTCACCGGTGCCCTGCGGGCGGATGCCGTCGAACAAGCCTTCGTGCTACCCGCGCCCGAGCGTGCCCGCTTCGCCCGCCTGCGCCTGATCGACAACATCGCCGAAAACGGCGGAGCGATCGGTTTCGGCGAGTGGAAAGTGATCGTTGCCGAATCGCCGCGGGAGATCCTCGGGGGGCCGCTCAACATCGCCGATCACGCCGTGGGCGGGCACACGGTGTACTCCACCCCCTACGTCGGCGGTGGCTGCTGCCACACTACCTTCAACACCGAGAAGGACGACGGCCAGTTCACCCGCGCCGACACCCCCTACGAGTGGGTGATGGGCTTTCGCGATAACCGGGCAGCGCGCATCGAGCACATTCAATGGCGCGATGGGGAGAACGTCGGCAGCAGTCGCCGGGCCGTTCAGCAGGTCAGCGTTTCCATTAGTATGGATAGCCCCGTCGGGCCCTGGACCGCACTCGCTGACTGGCAGCTGAGTCGGGAGCAACCGGATGTGGCTGACCTTCCCTTGGCCGCGCCCGTGTGGGCGCGCTTCGTGCGCTTCGTGGCAGCACCGCTCGAGGATGGCGTGCCCCGCTCGCCCGCGCAGATTCGGATATTCGAAGCGGCGTCCGACGCCCGCTACCTCTCCGTGGTCGGGGAGTGGGGACACGGGGGCGCCGACGGCCCCTACGAACGTCAACTGCCTCAGGCGACCCCGACACCGCCGGCCAGCACCGACGCCGGCGATTCGCGATCGGACGCCACCGCCCTGCGCCCCGGAGACCGCGCCAACGGCACCGTGCTCGTGGGCGAAGACGAGGACTGGTACGCCGTCACCGTAGCCGAGGGCAACAACCAGCTGCGTTGGCGCTTTGGCACCGCGCAGGCGATGGAGTACGCCTTCGACCTCGTCGACGCCGAGGGCGTAGCACTTAAGACGGAGCGACGCCGCGTCGACGACGCCCTGGAGGTCACCGCCGCGGTCACCCCCGGCACCTACTACCTGCGCCTCTACGAACCGCCCCGCTCGGTGATCTTCTCCTGGGACACGAGCGGCAGCGTGGGCCCCTACTACGACGTCATCGACCACACCATGAAGGCCTTCGCGGCGGGCGTGCGGGAGGGACGCGAGGAGGTCAACCTCGTGCCCTTCAACGATCCCGCGCCAGCGCTGATGCTGGAGGAGTGGAGCGGTGACGCCTACGAGGTCTCCGCCGCCATCGTGAACTCCGATCGGCGCTTCGGCTCCAGCAACGCCGAGTCCGCCCTGATCCTCGCCACCAACGAGCTCTCCAAGCGCGACGGGACTCGCGCCGTCATGTTCATCACCGACGCGGAAACCGACGGCCTGCGCCAGACGGGCGACCTGTGGCGCCTGCTCGGGGACGTGCGCCCCCGCGTGTTCTCCTTCGAGCTGAGTTCGAAGGGCAACCCCGTACCCCAGGACATGATGCAGAACTACGCCGCCGTGAACCGCGGCTTCTACGACCTCGCCCTCACCGCCGGTGATCTACAGATCGGCTTCGACCGCGCCATCTGCCTGCTGCGCCGGGCGAAGGACTACCACGTGGCCTTCAGCGTGGAGCAGGTGGATCCGCCCGAGCCCGGCGCCCTGCTGGTGAAAGCCGAGTCGCCCGCCGCCAAGCAACGCGTGGCCGCGGGCGATGCGGTGGAGGTGATCATCGATGCCTCGGGCAGCATGTACAAGAAGCTCGGCGATCGCTTCCGCTACCAGATCGCCGCCGACGTGCTGGACGAGCTGCTCGCCGAGGTGCTCCCGGACGGCATCGGCTTCGCCCTGCGCGCCTTCGGCAATCGCGAGGCGAGCAGCTGCCGAACGGATCTCGAAGTTCCCCTGGGGGCGCTGGACAGAAGTGCGGCGCGGGCGGTGGTGGCCGAGATCACCCCCCAGGCCTTCGCCTACACGCCGATCGCGGCCTCCATCGCCAAGGTGCCCGAGGATCTCGCCGCCGCGACCGGACGCAAGACCGTTGTGCTGATCACCGATGGCGAAGAGTCCTGCGACGGCGATGTGGAGGCGCAGATCGAGGCCCTGCGCGGTGCCGGCGTCGACGTGCAGCTCAATGTGATCGGCTTCGACTTCGACGCCCAGGACACGGAGGCGGCGCGCGCCACTTTCCAGCGCTGGGCCGCCCTCGGCGGCGGCAGCTACTTCGACGCCGCGAGCGCGAGCGAGCTCGCCCGCTCGCTCACCCTGGCGACGAGCGTGGTGATCCCCTACGAGGTGAAGACCGACGACGGCGTCACCGTGGCGAGCGGCACGGTGAATGGCGACGAGATCACCCTGCCCCCCGGGCGCTACACGGTGCACTTCGCCGATGACGCCTACGCGCCGGAGCCGACGGAGATCGCCAGCGGCACGACGAGCACCCTGCTACTCGACTAGTGGGAACACGGCACGTTTAGCTGAACCCGCGCGAGGCCGCGTAGGACGCCGCGGCCGAACGCGAACTCAGCCCTAAGGCCTTGAGCATCGCGGAGACGTGGATTCGCACCGTGTAGGGCGACAAGCCCAGTTCGCGAGCGATCTCCTTGTTCGACTGCCCGCGAGCGATCAGGCGCAGCACGTCGAGCTGTCGAGCGGAGAGGGAGGCGAAGGGATCCTCCCCCGGGGCGGGCTGCGGCTGGGACGCCACGCGCGTCGAGCTCTTCAGCACCACCGTCTCACCCTCCATCACCTCGACGATGGCCGCGGAGATATTCTCCGGCCGCACCGCCTTGGAGACGAAGCCGTTGATGCCCATGCCCATGATGTCGCGGATCTCGCCGTCGTCTTGCAGCATGGAGATGACGATGATGGGCGTCAGGGGCAACTGCTGGCGCAGGGCGCGCAGGTCCTTGCGGTAATCGAAGCCGGGGAAGAACAGATCGATGGTGAGGAGGTCGAGGGCGTCGCTGGCGCGTAGGTGCTCACCGACGCCCGACATGTCCCCTGCCTGATCGATCGTGGCATCGGTGTAGAGGCGCGAGAGCATCAGGCAGATACCTTCGCGAAACATTGGGTGATCGTCGGCAACGAGAGCCCGCACTGCCTTACGCTCCGAAGGGTTCCAGGCAAAGTGTACTGCAGCGCATCGCCGGTGCCACTAGTACGCTTGCCTTAAGGCGGCAGCCGCCCGTCTTCCCGGGGCCCTTGCTACTATCTCACCATGGCGTCCGCCACTCACAACTCCACCCCACCGGCCCCCCCGGTGACCGTACAGGCGCGCATTCGGCGCTCGCTCCTGTCCGCCAACTGCGCCGTGCCGCTGGCGTTGTTCAACGCCCTCTTCGCAGGCCTGCTGGCGCTGATGATCGGGAGTGCGGCGCTCACCCCGTGGCTGGCGATCGCCTGCTCGCTCTGCGTGGCCGACCTCCTGGTGCGCATGGTGGTGCGTCGCACATCGCGCGCCGCCATGCCCTGGCCCGTGCTGGTGACGGACGCGGGCGTCGGGATGCTGTGGCTCTTCGCCGCCCTCCGCTTCTTCCCCACGGGGGTGCCCGAGCTGCAGTTCTATTTCCTGTTCTCCATCGGCGCCGCGGCACTGTGCACAGCCGTCTACCAGCACTACTGGCTGCCCGCCTGCTTCGCCCGCATCGGCGCCGCGATGCCCGTCGCGGGCTGGCAACTGCTCGGTGCCGATACGCCCTTTGCCGTGCTCCGCGCGTCCATCGTGATCGCCGTGTGGCTCGCGATGCTGTGGCTCGCCTACAAGCTCCATCAGGCGCTCCTGCAACGCCTGCAACTCACCGCGGCCCGCGACGCGCTCCTGCGCCAGGTGGCCGAGAGCGCGCGCGAGCTCGACGTCCTGCGCGAAGAGGAGGCCCGCTCGCGGGCCGAAGCGGAGCAGGCCAATCTCGCCAAGTCGCGCTTTCTTGCGCACTCGAGCCACGACCTGCGCCAGCCCTTGCACGCCATTCGCCTGCTGCTGGAGACCGTCGACGACAGCGCCCTGGACCAAGCCTCCGTGCACGTGATCGAACGCGTACGCCACTCCACCGACGCGCTGGGCAAGCTCTTCGACTCGCTCCTGGACCTCACCCTGCTCGATACGGGACAGGTGGCCGTCGACGAGCACGACGTCGACGTGCGTGAGCTGCTGATGGAAGTGGCCGACGACTTCGCCGAGCTCGCCCGCTCCAACGACGTCACGCTGGCGGTGGACGCCACGGCGCACCAGGCGAGTGCCGACCCGACCGTGCTTCGACGCATGGTGCAGAACCTGGTGGCCAACGCGATCCGTCACACCCCACGGGGCACGGTCCGCCTGCGCTCAAGGGAGGCTAACGGAGAGCTTTGGCTGGACGTGGACGACACGGGCTCAGGGATAGCACCGCAAGACCAGGAGCGCATCTTCGAGGAGTTCACCCGCATCGCCGACGCCACGGCGGGCCAAGCGGGGGAACGGCTGGGTCTGGGCCTGTCGATCGTGAGTCGCCTGGCGCGCTTCAGCAATGTCTCGGTGACCCTCGATTCCGCGCCAGGGCGCGGCAGCTGCTTCACCCTCGGCCCCTTCCGGGCCACCCTGCCACGAGTGGCCGCACCGAGTCCCGCCGCCCTCGCCGCCTCATCCCTCGCCGGTCAACGCGTGGTTGTGCTCGACGACGATGCGGAAACCCTCGAAGCGACGGGTCGCCTACTGAAGAAGTGGGGGCTCACCGTGCACCTGGCCGATCGGCCGGAGCAACTGGGCTTGGAGGATGCCGACATCCTGATCTGCGACGTGGAGCTAGGGCCCGGGCCGGACGGGATCGAGGTCGTGCGCGAAGCGCAGGCCGCCACCGCCTCTCGCATCAAGCCACTGCTCATCTCCGGCAACGCTTCCGCCGAACTCAAGGCCCGCGCCCAGGCCCACGCCCTCACCTTGCTACATAAGCCGGTTCAGCCGGCGCAGCTGAAATCTGCAATACTCACGCTCGTAGGCAATCACCAATAACAATGGCCTCGCTCAGGCGAGACCGATAACGCACGCCATGGCACGAGACACCGGCGCGTCGCGCCCCGCAGACTCCATCAGCTCCGATCTCGGCACCCTGCGCGAGATGGAAGATGCCCAGGCGCAGGTGGGCTGGTCATGGCAGTTCGCGCTCATCATTGTGCTCGTCGCGGCCTTCGTCGTGCTGGGGTGGTTCGGCCGCCCTCAAGGCCAGGCATCGTTTCCGGTCGTGTTCAATGCGGGCGTCAGCGCCGGCGCGTCGGCGGCCCCCGCCTGGATGGCGCCAGCGTTGGAGCAAGCCCTGTCCGCCACCTTGCACGCCGGCGAACAACTTCGTCTGGTGGAGCGATCCACCTCGGCCAGCGCCTTCTCTCAGTTTGGCGGTGCGAGCGCGGGCACCGTGCCCGGCGCCGCCCGCTGGCAGGTGCGCGCCGTCATCAGTGCTGACGCCGTCGACAGCCAAACCGCCACCGTGGACTTGGAGCTCAAAGCGCTGAACGGTGATGACCTCTTCACCGCGAGCATCACGGGCGCGAGCAACGCCATCTCCGACCTCGCCGTGCGCAGCGCCGAACAGCTCTACGCCTGGCTCGACGTGGGCGCCGCCACGCGAGCGCAACTCGACCTCGCCCGCGGCGAGATCCCCGACACGGCGGCCAGCGAAGCCTTCGGTGCGGGCATCGCCGCCTTGGAAGCGGGTCGCGGCCGCGAGGCTCTCAGCCACTTTCAGCTGGCCGATCGTCTGGCGCCGGACAACGCCGCCATCATCGACGGCCTCGCCGACACCTGGTCCCTGCTCGGCTTTGCCAGCAACGCGGTGAACGAGTCGGCACGCGCCTTCCGCGCGGCCAGCCCCCTCTCGCGCCAACGCCAGCTCGAGCTCGAGGCCCAGCTGGCCCAGCGCAGCGAAGACTGGCCCCGCGCCAAACAGGTGTTCTCGGCGCTC
>JBCBZW010000144.1 GCA_039815145.1 Pseudomonadota bacterium | reverse complement strand
TGGCGGGCGTGGCCCTCCGTGTGGATGGCCTCGAGGTCGCGCCCACCCAAGCGGAAGCGTTCGCCATCAGCGGCGATATGAACGCGATCCTCGGGGATCGGGGCGATATCCCCGTACATCCGCCGGAATGGCTCTTCGCCGTAAACGGCGACGCTGCCAGCGACCAGCTTGCTGGGTTCGATCAGATGGCGTGCGCCCCGCGGGTGTATGACCACCTTGGCGTTGGGCAGGGACGGCAGCAGGGCACCCGCGCCCCCCGCATGGTCGAGGTGGACGTGGGTGACGAACAAGTAGTCCACGACCGCCGGATCGATGCCGAGTTCGCCCAGGGCCTCGAGAATGTGGGGCACCGAGTGTCCGGTGCCCGTATCCACGATCGCGGCCCGCCCGCCGTCGGTGATGACGTGGACCGCGTCGAAGCCCGGCCGGATCAGGGCCGAGTCCACGGCGGTAATGCCGTGGGCGTAACGCGTGAGCAAGGCCAAAGCCTTAGGCCTCAGCGCTCGACGGTGGTGAGTCCGTCGCGCTGACTGGAGAAGTACGCAGCGAGGCCCTTGATGGTGTCGTCGTCGAGGTTGCTCGCAAAGCCCGCCATGATCGCGTTGTTGCGCTCACCCGAGCGGTAGCGCTTCAGGGAGAACGCCAGGTAGTCCGCGTGCTGGCCTGCGAGGCTTGGGAAGTTGGGTGCGATCGCCTTGCCGTTCGGGCCGTGGCAGGCGGAGCACGCGGCAGCCGCTGCCGGCGCCTTGCCCGTGGTCTCGCTGCTCACTTCCGTGGCGGCGCTCAGGTAGCTCGCGATCGCCCGCATGTCGTCCGTGGAGAGCGACGAGGCCTGGGCGTGCATCGTTTCGTGCTTGCGCGTGCCGTTCTTGTAGGCGTTCAGGGCATCGACGATGTACTGCTCGCTCTGACCGCCGAGCATGGGCACCTTGTAGGTGGGGTAGTTGTTCTTGTAGCCCGGGATGCCGTGGCAACCGCGGCACGTCTCGAAGAGCAACTCACCCTTTGACTGCTCGGCCGCAGCCCCCTGAAAAAAGCCCATGGAAAGCACAGCCGCGGTCGCCAAAGCGACCGGCCTCATCACTGCCAGCATGCATCCTCCCGGAGATAAAACGCTGAAAACTAAACTGGATTGACCGCTTTGCGGGGCATCGAGACTCGAGCCTGCGGCGCACTTGGCGTCCGAACGGGGTCTAACCGAGGGTATGGTATATCATCCCAAAATTTGGCGTCACTGCGGCGAACCGAAACGCCGACTGGTACCGCCTCGAGGAGCCTCACGATGCGACGTTTACGCCACCGCCGGCGAGCCTTGCCCACCCTCACCGCCATCCTGGTCGGCGCCCTGCTCGCACCCCTAACCTCGGCCGCTCAGCACGACGACAGTATGGAGGGTCGCCCCATGGTCCAACGTCAGGTATCCGTCACCGGCAGCGCCACCGTAGAGGCCGATCCGGACCATGCGCTGGTGCGTCTCGGCGTCGCCGAGTCCCGGCCGAGCGCTGAGCAGGCACGCGATGCGGTGGCCAAGGTGGTGGGCGCCTTCCGCGAGCTGTGCCAGGATCTCGGCGTTGAGAGCAAGGACCTGTCCACCACGGGCGTGCGCATCTACCCGGAGTACGCACGGCAGAACCGCGGCACCTCGTCGGACGAGGGACCGCGCATCGTCGGCTACCGGGTATCGCGCGAACTGGTGGTGGTGCTGCGGGACCTGGAACAGCTGGGGCCACTCATCGAGCGCAGCATCGCCCTGGGGGCCAATCAAGCCTCACCGCCGAGCTTCGCCGTGACCGATGAGGCGCGCTTGCAGCGCGAGGCCCTAAAGCTCGCCGCCCTGGACGCGCGGGCTCGCGCCGAGGTGCTGGCGAGCACCCTCGACGCCACGCTCGGCGCCGTCCGTGACATCTCCACCGACGACGCCGGCGTACGCCCGCCCGTCGAACGCTATTCGCGGGCGCGGATCGCAGCCTCCGGCCCGAGCCCTGGTGAGGACACCTACGACCCCGGCCAGATCAGCATCGACGTGCGCGTGCGCGCCACCTTCGATCTGATCACCGCCGAGGCTGATTGACGCGCCTTACTCGAGCGCGTCGGCCAACTCCTGCAGCAGGGTGGCGTCTTCGGGCGCGACCCTGGAGCCGTAGCGGGCGATCACCTGGCCGTCGCGGCCGATCAGAAACTTCTCGAAGTTCCAGCGAATGTCACCGGGCTGTCCCTGGGCCTGGTCCGTGAGCCAGGCGTAGAGGGGATGGCGATCGTCGCCGTTAACCTCGATCTTCTCGCTCAGGGGGAAGGTGACGTTGTAGTTCACCTGGCAGAAGTTGGCGATTTCCTCCGGTGACCCCGGCTCCTGGGCGCCGAATTGGTTGCAGGGGAAGCCGATGATCAGAAACTCTTGATCGTTGAGCTCTTCGAACAACGCCTGCAAGCCATCGTACTGCGAGGTGAAGCCGCACTGGCTGGCCACGTTCACGGCCAACACCACCTTGCCTTCCGCCTTGGCGAGCAGGTTGGTGCTGCCGTCGAGGGCGGAGAGGTCGAATTCGTGGAATCGCATTAGGGCTCCTAGTAATAGCGTTAGCTTGCGTGACGCTTCAGATGAACGAGTAGCAGGGAGATGGCCGCCGGCGTGACCCCCGCCAGGCGGGCCGCCTGGCCCACCGTATGGGGCCGCGCCTGCGTGAGCTTCTGGCAGACCTCCACGCTGAGACCGCGCACGGCGGTGTAGTCCAGGGTGTCGGGCAGGGTGGTGTTCTCCGCCGCCCGTTGGCGTTCGATATCGAGCTGCTGGCGGGCGATGTAGCCCTCGTAGCGTGCGTTCACCTCGAGGGCGAAGGCCACATCCTCCTGATCGACGCCAGGACCCACGCCCGACAAGCGCATCAGGCCAGCGTAGGTCACGCCGGGGCGCTTCAGGGCCTCCAGGGCATGCAGCTCGCGAGAGGGCACGTCACCGAATATTTCTGCTAGCGTACCTGGATCTTGTGCTTCGGGGCGGATGAGGAGCTTTTCCAGGCGCCGGTGCTCCCCCTCGATGCCGTCGCGTCGGCGCTCGAAACAGGCCCAGCGCTCGTCGTCCACCAGGCCGAGCTCGCGCCCGGTAGGCGTCAAGCGCAGATCCGCATTGTCCTCGCGCAGGAGCAGGCGGTGTTCCGCGCGGCTGGTGAACATACGGTAGGGTTCGCTCGTGCCGCGAGTGGTGAGATCATCGATGAGTACGCCGATGTAGCCCTGATCTCGCCGCGGCCACCACGGTCCCTCCCCGCGCGCTTCGCGAGCCGCGTTGAGGCCTGCGATCAAACCTTGCGCCGCCGCCTCCTCGTAGCCCGTCGTGCCGTTGATCTGGCCCGCGAAGTAGAGCCCTTGCACCGCGTGGGTAGCTAAGGAGGGCATCAGGTCGCGTGGGTCGAAGTAGTCGTACTCGATGGCGTAGCCCGGTCGGGTGATGTGCGCCCGCTCGAAGCCCGGGATGGACTGCACCAGCGCCAGCTGCACGTCGAAGGGCAGTGAGGTGGAGATCCCGTTCGGGTAGACCTCGAGGGTGGTGAGGCCCTCGGGCTCGACAAAGATCTGATGGGAGTCGCGGTCGGCGAAGCGCACCACCTTATCTTCCACCGAGGGGCAGTAGCGCGGCCCGACGCCGTCGATGGCGCCGCTGAACATGGGCGAGCGGTCCAGGGCGCCACGAATGATCTCGTGCGTGCGCTCGGTGGTGCGCGTGATGTGGCAATCGACTTGGCGAGGATGATCGGCGCGGCTGCCGAGGTAAGAGAAGACGGGGCACGGCTCATCGCCTGGTTGGGGCGTGAGCTTCGCGTAGTCGATAGTGGTGCCGTCGATGCGCGGTGGGGTCCCGGTCTTCAGGCGCCCGGTGCGCACGGCGAGTTCGCGCAGACGCGTGGCCAGGCGATTCGCCGGCGCATCCCCCGCGCGGCCGCCGGCCTGTTGGGCCTCGCCCACGTGAATTTTGCCGGCGAGGAAGGTGCCGGCCGTGAGCACGACGCAGCGGGCGCGGATCTGCACGCCGAGGGCGGTGAGCACGCCGACCACGCGCTCCCCCTCGATCAGCACGTCATCCACGCCCTGCTGGAGGATCGCCAGGCCCAGCTGGGTCTGCAGGGTCTGGCGCACGGCATCCCGGTAGAGCACCCGATCGGCCTGGGCCCGGGTGGCGCGCACCGCTGGCCCCTTGCGCGCGTTCAGGGTACGGAAGTGGATCCCGGCACGATCCGCGGCGCGGGCCATGACCCCACCGAGGGCGTCGATCTCGCGGGTCAGGTGCCCCTTGCCGATGCCGCCGATCGAGGGGTTGCAGCTCATCTGGCCCAGGGTGTCGACGTTGTGGGTGACCAGCAGCGTGGACGCGCCGCTCCGGGCCGCTGCCAAGGCTGCCTCCGTACCGGCGTGACCCCCGCCGATCACCAACACATCGTATTCCGTCGGGTATCGCATGGCGCGCAGTGTAGCGGTTCGAAGGTGTTTTTTTGACCACCTGGCGCATGCACGACCCAGGTAGCGGCCACAGGCCCAAGCCCCGTGTAAGGTTTCGCCGCATTCGTTGACTACAGCCATCGAGTGGCCGACCGCGCCGCACCCGCTTGAAGTACTGGAGTGACATGAGACACCGAGCCATCCAAGGGCGACGTACAGGTCGTATCGAGACCCGCCGCTTCGCCGGTCTGCTGCTCGTCGCCCTGGCCAGCGTCGCCTCGGCCCAAGGCGAGCCCCCGGCGACCGCCGGCGCCGCGGTGGACTTTGCCGATTGCCTGATCAGCGACACGGCCAAGCTGCGCCGCCTGGCCGCCCGCTGCACCCGTATCGATCGTCCGGAAGATCCGTCCCGCCCCGACGGCAAGCAGGTGAGCCTCAAGGTGGCGGTGATTCCCGCTCTCACGCCCACCCCGGCCGAGGACGCCCTGACCGTGCTCGCCGGCGGGCCGGGCGCGGCGGCGACGGCGTTCTACGTAAGCTTCGCCAGCGCCTTCGAGCAGGTCCGCCGGCGCCGCGACATCGTCCTCGTCGACCAGCGCGGCACAGGCGACTCCAACCGCCTCGACTGCGACTTCAGCGGCATCGACGAAGTGGTAGACGTCGACGACGAGAAGATGCTCGACCTCACCCGCGCCTGCCTCGACGCCCTGCCCCACGACCCACGCTTCTACACCACCAGCGTCGCCGTCGATGACCTCGACGCCGTCCGCGAGGCCCTCGGCTACGCGCAACTCGATGTCTACGGCGCCTCCTACGGCACCCGCGTCGCCCTGCACTACCTGCGCCAACACCCAGAACACACCCGTACCGTGATCCTCGACGGCGTGGTGCCGATGCAGATCCCGATCGCCCCGGAGATCGCCCTCGACGCCCAGACTGCCCTCGATAGGCTCTTCAGCCGCTGCCAGGACGACCCCGCCTGCGCCGAGCGCTTCATCGCGCTCCAGGCCAAGTTCTCCCAAGTCCAAGCGACGCTCGAGGAGGGGCCGATCGAAGTGAGCCTAGGGGATCCCTTCACCGGCGAGCCGATCACCCTCGACGTTGGTATCGCCCACCTGCGCGCTGCCGTTCGCCTGCTCAGCTATTCGCCGACGGCCGCGTCCCTGATCCCGCTCATCATCGAACAAGCGGCGCAGGGCAACTACCAACCCCTGGCTGCGCAAGCGCAGATGGTGATGTCCTCGCTCGATGAGTCCTTGAGCTACGGCATGCACAACGCCGTCGCCTGCACGGAGGATGCGCCCTACTTCGACGAGTTCATCAGCCGCGAGCTTTCTCTGGAGGAAATCGAGCGCACCTACCTCGGCAGCGAACAGCACGAGGGCCTCGCCACCATCTGCGGCGTGTGGCCGCGCGGCGTGATCGACGAGGGCTTCAAGGAGGCGGTGGTCAGCGATCACCCGGTACTCATCCTGTCCGGGGAGGCCGATCCGATCACGCCGCCGCGCAACGGCGAGCGCGCCATCGGCGAGGACGGGGCTCACCTCTCGAACGCCCTGCACATCATCGCCAATGGGCAAGGTCACGGCGTCGCCGCCAGCGGCTGCCTACCGCGTTTGATCGGTAAGTTCGTGGTCGATGCCAGCCACGAAGCGCTGGACACGAGCTGCGTCGAACGCCTGGCGCCGACCGCGTTCTTCCTCGATTTCTCCGCCACCGCGCCCTAGAGGACCTCATGCTCGAAGCGACCCAGCTGCACAAGACGTTTCCCGGCGTGGTGGCCGTGGACGAGGTGAGTTTCGCCGCCCGCGATGGCGCCGTGACCGGCCTGCTCGGCCCCAACGGCGCTGGCAAGTCCACCACTCTTCGTATGCTCTACGCCCAGCTGAACCCGGATCGGGGCCAGGCGTTGGTCGACCAGATCGACGTGCACCGATATCCCCTTCGCGCCCGCGCACGGCTGGGGGTGCTGCCGCACCAGTCAGGCTTGTACAAGCAGCTTACGGCGCGGGAGAACATCCGCTACTTCGGCCAGCTGCATGGCATGGACGGCAAGGCCCTCGCCCACCGCGTGGATGAGCTGATCGACATGCTGGACCTCGGCCATGTGGCGGACCGACGCACGGACGGCTTCAGCCAGGGCGAGAAGACCAAGGTTGGGCTTGCCCGCGCCATGGTGCACAACCCGGCCAACCTGCTCCTCGACGAACCCACCAACGGCCTCGACGTAATGGCCACCCGCGCCATGCGCGAGCTGATTCGACGCTTCCGCGACGAAGGCCGCTGCGTGGTCTTCTCCAGCCACATCATGCAGGAGGTGAGCGCCCTCTGTGACGAGGTGGTGATCGTGAGCGGCGGCCGAGTGGCCGCCTCTGGCACGCCGGACGCGCTGTTGGAGAAGCTGGGAGGTGACACCTTCGAGGAGGCGTTCGTGAACGCCCTCGGCAGCGGCGAGGGCCTGATGTGATGCTGATGCGCACCGCTTGGATCGTCTTCCTGAAAGAGTGCCTGGATAACCTGCGCGACCGCCGCACCCTGGCCTCCGCCCTGCTCATGGGCCCCCTGCTCGGACCCCTGATGTTCGGCGGCATGATCAGCATCTCCCTCGATCGCGCCGTTGAGCAAACCGAGAGCACGCTCGAGATCGCTACCCAGGGTGAGCAGCGCGCACCGAACCTGGTGGCCTGGCTGGCCCAGCAGAACATCACCACCGTGGCCGTCGAGGGCGATCCGCGGGCACTCGTGCGTTCGGGCGAGCGAGAGCTCGTGTTGGTGGTCAGCGAGGACTACGGCGATCGCTTGCGAGAAGGCTTGCCCGCCACCTTGACCCTGGTCGCGGACTCATCGGATCAGGCGGCGTCACGCCATATCGTGCGCGTGCAGTCCGCCATCGGTACCTATCGCCAGAGTTTGGTGCAACGGCGCTTGATGGTGCGCGGGGTGAGTCCCCTCGTGCTCGTGCCCGTCAATCTGCAAAGCGATGATGTCGCCACACCCACAGGACGTTCCGTCGCCATGCTTGGCATGGTGACCTACTTTCTTATCTTCGCCACCTTGTTCGGCGGCATGTATCTGGCAATCGACACGACGGCCGGCGAACGCGAGCGTAAGTCCCTTGAGCCGCTGCTGAGTCTACCCGTACCCCGCAGTGGGCTGGTGATCGGTAAGCTCGCCGCCACGTCCGTGTTTTCAGTCATTTCCCTTACCGTGTCGCTCATCGCCTTTTCCGTAGCGGTACCGCTGATTCCGTTGGACCAGGTGGGCATGGTCGCGAACTTCGGCCCCAAGGTGGTAGGTAGCTTGCTGCTGGTCATGCTGCCCTTCGCGCTGTTCGGCGCCAGCTTGCTCACCCTGGTCGCGAGCTTCACACGCACCTACCGCGAAGCGCAGACCTACGTCTCGCTGATGATGCTGGTGCCGACCTTTCCGATCGTGTTCGCGTTCATCTACGGCGTGCGGCCGACGGCCTTGTTGACGGCGGTCCCGAGTCTCGGCCAGCACCTGCTGATGACCGAGTTGATCAAAGGCGAGGCGTTGAATGTTGCGTACCTCGGGATCTCCTGGGCCGCGACGCTGGCCCTGGCGGGCGTATTCGGTTGGATCGCCTATCGCTTCTATCAGCGCGAGAGCATCGTCGGCTAGAGCACCTACTTGCCGATACAAAAGCGCGAGAATATCTCGCCCAGGAGATCTTCTTGCGTGGTCTCGCCGGTGATCTCCATGAGCGCGGTATGGGCGGCGCGCAGCTCCTCGGCCACAAGCTCCGCCTCGCCGGCCTGCCATTGGCCTTCGATGCGTGCCAATACGTCGGCCGTGCGATCGAGGGCATCGATGTGCCGGGTGCGGGCGGAGAGCGCATCCCCCGCCTGCTCCGCGGCGAGCTCGAGGCCCGCCACCGAGCGCAGGTGCGCGCGTAGGTGATCGAGGCCTGCCCCGGTGTGGGCCGAGACGCTCAGGAGTGCATCGGCGGCGCCGTCATCTACGGAGCGCAGGTCGGGCGCAGCGGCGATGAGATCGATCTTGTTGCGCACGAGGGTCACGGCGAGGTCATCGGGCCAGGGCGCAGGCGCCGGGAGCATAGTGTCGAGGGACCCCTCGTCGACTTCGCTGGCATCCACCACGTAGAGCACACGGTCAGCCTTGGCCATCGCGGCGCGGGCACGCTCGATACCCGCGCGTTCCACGGTCTCGTCGGTCTCGCGCAGGCCGGCCGTATCGACGACGTGCACGGGCAGGCCGTCGAGGTTGAGGGTCTCGCGCAGCAGATCGCGGGTGGTGCCCGGCGTGTCGGTGACGATGGCTACGTCATCGTCTGCGAGGGCGTTCATGAGGCTCGATTTTCCCGCGTTGGGCGGGCCCGCGAGCACGACCGTGAGCCCCTCCCGCAGGGCGCGACCCGCCACGCAGCGGGCACGAAGCGCTCGCAAACCACGGTGGAGCTGGCGCAGGCCGTCGCCGAGGGGTCCGTGGTTGTCGCGGGCCACGTCGTCTTCGTCATCGAAGTCGATGGTCGCCTCGCACCAGGCGCGCAAGCGCAGCAGTTCGGCGCCGAGGGCGTGCACGTCGTGCGAAAGTTGTCCCTGGAGTGAGCGCGTCGCCGCACGAGCAGCGCCGGCGGTGCCCGCCGCGATCAGATCGGCGACCGCTTCGGCTTGCGACAGATCAAGCTTGCCGTTGAGAAAGGCGCGTTGGCTGAATTCGCCAGCGCGCGCTTGTCGAGCACCCGCGACCAGCAGAGCCCGCAGCAGCTCATCGAGGGCATGGGGGCTGCCGTGGCCGTGACACTCCACGACGTCCTCGCCGGTGAAGGACGCGGGTGCTTGGAAGTAGACGATGAGGCCCGAGTCCAGGGGCTGGCCACCGTCATCGACGAAGGTGACCCATTGCATCTGCCGCGGACGGAAGCTCGGCGCCGCGCCGCGGTGACGCGCCACCCGACCCGCGATGGCGCGAGCATGCGGCCCCGACAGGCGCACCACGCCGACGCCACCGCGCCCCGGCGGCGTGGCCAGGGCGACGATCGTCTCGCCCGCGCCCGGCATCTCACCGCTCACGGGCTAGGGCCGTGCCTAGGCGTTGGCCGTGGCACCCTCCACCACCTTGTTGATGCGCCACTGCTGCGCCGCCGTCAACACGTTGTTCACCAACCAGTACAGCACCAGGCCGGACGGGAAGAAGGCGAAGAAGAACGTGAACACGATCGGGAGCAGTTGGAAGATGCGCGCTTGCACGGGATCAGGCGGGGGCGGGTTCATCTTCTGCTGCACGAACATGCTGATGCCCATCAGCACGGGAAGGACGAAGAAAGGATCACGCGCCGATAGGTCCTGCAGCCAGAGCATGAAGGGCGCCTGGCGCAGCTCCACGCTCTCCAGCAGCACCCAGTACAGGGCGATGAAGACAGGCATCTGCACCAGCAACGGCAAACAGCCGGCGGCCGGATTTACCTTTTCCTTCTTGTACAGCTCCATCATCTTTTGATTGAGCTGCATCCGATCGTCTTTGTAGCGCTCCTGTAGCTGCTTCATGCGAGGCGCGACCTTGCGCATCTTGGCCATGGAGAAGCCGGCCTGCTCGGAAAGCTTGTAGAAGAGCGCCTTGATCAGAATGGTCAGTAAGATGATGGACCAGCCCCAGTTGCCGATGAGGCTGTGGATCTTGTCCAGCACCCAGTACAGGGGCTGCGCGAAGATCTTGAAGAAGCCGTAGTCGACCGCCAGGGGCAAGCGGGGTGATACCTCGCGCAGCTGCTCCTGTAGCTTTGGGCCCACGTAGAGACGCTGGGTGAAGGTCACCGTCTCGCCGGGCGCTACGTCGTAGAGCTGCGCGGCGATGGCGTTCTGGGTGACGATGCCCGCATCGTTGATGTTGGCAACGAAACGCGTGGGCGTATCTTCCGGCGGCACCGCGGCGCCGATGAAGTGGTGCTGGATCGAGGCGAACCAACCGCCCGTGGCCGTGACGTCGAGCCCATCCTTGCGCAGGGCCTTAGGCTTGAGCTTCTCGTACTTGCCACCGTCGTACACCACGGCGCCGCGATAGGAGAACGACTCCACATCGGTCATCGAGCGCTTATTGGGCGGTTGGCGGCGGCGGATCTGTACGTAAGGCGAACCGCGCCAAGCCTCGCTACCTTCGTTGGTCACCGTCTGCTCGATATCGATCTCGTAGCTACCGCGGCGGAAGATGTAGGTCTTGGTAGAGCGCAGATCCCCGTCGCTCCAGGCGAACGGCACGCGCAGCTCATCCTGGCCATCGGCCAGCACGAAGGTCTCGGCCGTGCTGGCGAAGGGTTCGCGGTGGGTCGGCTGCGCTTCGTCACCCACGCCGCGAACGCCGGAGTTGATGACGTAGAGCTGGGAGACCGTCGCATCATCGAGGAGCGTCACCGGCGCCGGGTTGCTGGCGCTCACGCGATAGGCCGATAGCACGGCGCGACGCAGGCTGGCGCCGAGGGAGCCCAGATCGATCTCGAAGACATCCGTCTCCACCCGCACGCGGGTGCCGGAATCGGCGGCCGGGGAAACCGTCGGCACCATGCTAGTGCCACCGCTGGGCGCCGCAGGCAGGTCGCTGTCATCGCCGAGGTCTGCCGCGGGCGGCAGCTCGCCAGCGTCGAGGCCGGGCGCCTCGGCGACGGGGGGCGCGGCGGTTGGCGCCGAGCGCGGGCCGTAATCCGTCACCCAGGCTTGCCAGATCAGCATCATGACGAAGGCTAGAGCCAGCCACAGGAATAGTCGTTGTTGCTCCATGAATCTCGCTTACATGTGGGCTGCGACGGGCCGGCGCTGCTTGAGGATCAGGCTCGTGTCGCTGGGGGCTTGTGGCACGCGCAGGCCTCGCTGCCGTGAGCCACATCATTATGAGTGGGCGCTTCCGGGAGCGGATCATACCCGCCCGCGTGCCAGGGGTGGCACTTTGCCAGGCGTTTCACGGTGAGTTCCCCGGCTTTGGCCAGGGGATAGCGCTCGAAGGCCTCTAGTGCATAGGTCGAGCAGCTCGGGTAGAAGCGGCAGCTACGGGGCAGGAAGGGGCTGATCCCCCACCGGTAGCAGCGGATGAAAAAACGAATCAGGCTGCGCACTTGCGACTCAGACGGCGCCAATGCCGAGACAAGCTCTCGCGCATGGCCGGCGCCTCCAGATTGGCACTAGGGCCCTTAGCGATGACCACGAAGTCGGCAGCCGGCAGCTCAGCGTGGATCAGGCGAAAGGACTCACGGACCTGGCGCTTGATGCGGTTACGTACCGTGGCCCGTTTTGCCGTTTTCCGAGAGACCGC
>JBCBZW010000143.1 GCA_039815145.1 Pseudomonadota bacterium | reverse complement strand
GCGTAGTCCAGCGTGAGCTGGGCACCGAAGGCGCTGGTCAGCTCAGAGTCCGTCTCCTCGAGATTCTTGGCCACGCCGAAGTCGATCAACTTCGGCACGCCGTGCTCGGTCACCAGCACGTTGCTGGGTTTGATGTCGCGATGGATGATCAGTTTGCGATGGGAAGATCTGACCGCGTCGCTGACCTTCAACCACAAGCGAATCCGTTCGGTGACGCTCAGCTGTTGCCGATCGCAGTAGGCGCAGATCTCCTCGCCCTCCACATACTCCATGGCGAAGTAGTTGAGGCCGTCAGCGGACACGCCCACGTCGACGAAGGCCGCGATGTAAGGGTGGTGGAGCCGCGCGAGGGCTTGCTGCTCCACCAGGAAGCGCTGCTTGTTGGCCCGGGAGAAGCTCTGGTTGAGCAACTTGAGGGCCACACGCTGCAGCACGCCCTCGTGCTGGCGATGGGCGAGGTACACCGACCCCATGCCACCCCGGCCCAGCAGCTGTTCGATGGTGTAGTCACCGATCTGGGTGCCGGGCGGCGCCGTGATGCCGTGCATCAGCTGCGGCGGACGCTCCTCGTGCGGCGCGAGGCCTGACACGCGCCCAAGCAGATCCAGGGCGCGCGCCTTCACCTCGTCGGGGAGCGGTTGGGTCTCCAACCACTCGCGCTGGCTGATCGTGTCCTGCTCCAGCGCCTGCTCCACCGCGTGCAGGGCTTGCTTCTCTCGTTGTTCTGGAGTTTGCGCCGTCATGGTGTCGCGCTCAGATCAGTAGCCGGTGTGACCAGAGCATACCGGATCGATATCCGAGCCGACGCGGTCGCAGGTCGCGGGCAAGGGCTTCGTGAGCTCGGTAGCGTCGTCGGCTCGGAGGCCGTACGCTGGCACGGTTCCTCGCAACACAAGCGCTAGCGCCGAACGTACCCTGTTCGCCACTCAATAAGGAAAGGCGTGAGCACCACCCGGTGCCCACGCCTTCGATCCGCGAGACGGTTTGTCGACTTAGTCGGTCAGACGCGTCACCGTCGACGACACCTCCGTCTCCGCCTGCGGCACGGCCGAGCCCAGGCTGTGCACCGCCGGCGTCACCACGAAGGGCACCACCGGGTCGGCGAAGTCGCCACCGTCGAAGTCCGGCAGGCCTGAGGTGCGGAACACCAGCGGCTGCAGGTAGCGGGACGTCGCGTTGCTCACGCCGGCGGTGTAGTCGATGAGGCCTTCGCGGGGCAGCTTGGCCACGTAGAGCGCATCGTCACCGCCCGTGCCTAGGGGCACGAAGGAGCGCGAGGGGCCGGCCACCACGAGGCCGTCGTCCATCCAGGCCGCGGCGTGCAGCTCATCGCCGAGGCTGCCGTCGTAGGTGGTCATCCAGTTCACGCCGAGGCTCGGGTTCAAGTTCGCCACCCACATGGCGGTGTCGTCGCCGAGACCTGTGGAGCCCGCCACCACCACGCCACCGGGCACGGCCGTGACCGAGTGGGCGATGTCGTAGGGGGTGTTACCGCCGCTGGTGGGCGTCCAGCCGGGCATGGCGGCGTCGGAGGTGTTGTCGATGAACTCTTCCCACTCGTAGTCCTGAGCCAGCATCACGTTGGCGATGGCGCCGCCGTACTGAGGCTCGATGTTGACCACCCACAGGGCGGGGTAGAGATCGACCACCGTGCCGAGCAGGCCACCGGCGGCGATCAGGGTGCCGTTCTCGAGCTCCGTGACGCTCTCGAACTCCGACGCGGCCTTGGTGCCGAAGGCGGTGGCCCAGAGCAGGGCGCCGTGGGCATCGATCTTCATCGCCAGCGCGTTCTGCGAGCGCAGGGTGCCGACGTCGTGCTCCGTCTTGCCCACCATCACGAAGTTGCCATCGCTGGTGGCGGTGATCGCTTCGACCCAATCCGCGCCGGGGCTAACGTAGGTGTTGGCCCACACCACGTTGCCGGCGTGGTCGAGGCGGTAGGCGCAGGGGTCGCGGTTGGTGATCGGCCCGTCCGTCTCGCGGCCTACCATC
Source organism: Pseudomonadota bacterium (assembly GCA_039815145.1). NCBI lineage: Bacteria > Pseudomonadati > Pseudomonadota > Pseudomonadota bacterium. Next base: position 9,813 of record JBCBZW010000143.1, on the reverse strand, counting down.
AGGTACGCGGGATTGCCGAGGTCGTCCTCGAACACGGCCATGTCGTAGACGAAGCACTGGGTGGCGACGTCGTGGCTCACGTACCACTCGCGGTTGCCGTCGGCGTCGTGGCGAATCAGCCAGGAGTCGGTGAGGCCGTTGGCCGCGACCATCAGGCCACCGTCATCCAGTTCCACCACGCGCACCGGTTCGATACCGATCAGCTCCTTCTCCCAGGCGACGTCACCGCTCGCGGCCATCTTGGTCAGGAAGCCTGCAGTGGCGCGGTTGCCGGCGACCACCGTGCCGCCGTCGGCCAGGGTGGCGACGGTGCTGTGCTCCACGGCGCCCGTGCCGGGGCCGTTGGTGAGGGCCTGGGCCCAGCGCACGTTGGTGCCGGAGACAGGCGAGGTCGGGGACATGGCGTCGACCGGCGGGCGCACGCCCTTCAGGTTGCCGAGGCGCTGGGCGCTGAGCGGGGCTTCCCAGTTGGCGAGGTCGATGCCGAGCAGGGAGATCTGGAAGCCAGCGGCCGTCTCCAGGCCACCACCGAGCACCCACCAGGGATCGTTCACGGGGCTCACGAACAGATCGCCGAAGAGCGAGGCGCGCAGGTAGGGGCCGACCGCGCCATTGATGGTGAGGCCAGCGTCGAGGGCCGCCCACACCTTGGCGTTGGCCTGGATGTCGGAGGTGAGGCTGGGCGTCGCGAAGGTGATGGGCTCGGCCTCGGCGATGGGCTCGGCGTAGTACTGACCGTCGTTCCAGCCGATCTCCGTACCGATCTCCGTGGCCTGGGACACGGAGAACACGGTGCCGGCGGTGAGGTTGGCTTCCGCGCCGAGGTAGAGATCGAGGTCCGGGGTGATGGTGATGGGGAAGCCGCCGAGGAGCACCGTGTAGGCCGGCAGGGTCACGCCCCACAGGCGCTGCTCTTGCGCTGCTATGACGGCGTCGCTGGTGGCCTTCACCTGAGCGTTGATCACGTACCCGAAGGTCATGCGGGTGGCGATGCGATGCACTTCGCCGTCGCGCAGGCGCACTTCGAGGTTGATGCCGCTGGCGCGCAGGAGGATCTCTCCGCTCACGGAGAGCCCGGCGCCGAAGTCGACGTCGTTGAAGCGAATGGGCAGGGCTGCGTAGGTGCAGGCGACGGGCTCTTCGAGGCCGCCGTCGTCCGGCTCGTGGGTCTCGTCCACGCAGCCGTTCATGAGCGTTAGGTAGGTCTCTTCGCTGATCGTGCTCTCGATGCCCGGCGTGAAGTCGACGCCGGCGTCGATGGTTCCGCTACCCAACACGTCCAGGAGGTTCACCGGTGCCAGCTCCACCAGGGTGCTGTTGCCCGACTCGCGCACGTCCACCACCTCACCGGGCAGCAGCGACGGCGGGATCTCCACCACGTGGTAGCCGCCCGGGGTGATGTCCTCCATGAACACCATGCCCGGCGCCAGGCTCTCGAGGAGCGGCGTGGAGGCAGTGAACTCGAGCACCAGGTTGTCGCCGACGGGCTCGCCGAGGAGGAACACCAGGTCCGTGTCGCGGTCGACGAAGGCGACGGGCACGGAGAACTCGAGGGTGTCGTAGCCGTTCACCTGGAAGGGCACGGTTCCCGCACGCAGCTGCTGCACCAGGGCGCCGATGGCACCACGGGGCAGCTGCACCACGATGTCGTCGTTCGCGGCCGTGCGGCCGAAGGGCGGGATGGGACCGAAGTCGAGGCGATTGTCGATCACCTCGGCGTAGCCGGGGATGAAGTCGCTGGTGGCCACGGCGTTGGTCCAGTCGCCGGAGCCGAGGTTGGTGAGAGAAGCGGTGAGCGAGAGCTCGACGGTCTGCCCGTCGATGGGCGTCGCGCCCGTCACCCGCCAGTTGCTGAGCTGCAGCTCATCGCTCTCGTCGAGGGCGAGGGCCACGGGGCTCGTGACGACGCTCGCGAACAACGCCGCACACATCACCGTGGTGGCGGCGAAGGGGCGTGAGACGCGGGAAAAACCGGAGAAGAGGCGGGGCAGGCACATGGTCGTGATCCTTGTGTGAATGTGAATGTGCCCTGGTCTTCGCGCCCCCACGATGCAATCTGACAATCAAATGAAACTATGTTTTCTGACGGCGCTTCACCGGCGTCGGCGGCCCGCGCCTGGCGCCCGTGCGCAGCCCCGTTGGATCAGCGACCCTCGCCCGCCGGCACGATCCGGATGAGCTGCCCGTCGGGCGCCCCCGCGTATTGCATCGCCCCCTCCGCGCTGACCGTGAACAGCGTGTCCGTGAGGAGGTAGAGCGTGCCGCCGGGGCTCACCGCCACCTTGCGCGCGCGCACCCGATCCTCAGGGAACAGGGCCGTGGCGCCCACGATGCGCGCGCCGTCGAGGCGCAGGCGCCACAGGCTCCCCCGCGACAGACCAGGGACTAGCAGATCGCCCGTCCATTGGGGGAAGTCGCGGCCGTAGTAGAAGCTGAGGCCCGTGGGCGCGACCGTCGCCGGGAACGACCACGCAGGCGCGGTGAAGGTGCGCCCCTCCTCGTCGCCGAGCGGCGGCGGGGCGTAGTCGCGGTCGCGGTAGCCCCCCGCCGTGCGGATGGGCCACCCGTAGTTGGCGCCGCGCACGAGCAGATTGATCTCATCTCCCTGGCGCGAGCCGTGCTCGGAGAACCAGAGCGCACCCGTGCGGGGGTGGCGCGTGATGCCCTGCGCTGCCCGCAAGCCGACGGCGTAGAGCCCCGGCACCGCATCGGCACCGAAGTCAGGGTTGTCCTGCGGCGCGCTGCCATCGTCGTTCAGGCGCAGTACCTTGCCGCGCAGGTCGGTGAGGTCCTGCGCCACCGGGAGCGGCGGCTCGTCGGACTCGCGGAACACCCGCTCGCCCACGGTGATGTAGAGCTTGCCGTCCGGACCGAAGGCGAGACCTCCACCGTAGTGATGGTATTCATTAGGCGTGAAGGGCGTCGCCTCGAGGATGGCGCGTTCGTCGGCCAGGCCCGCAGCACCCAACTTGGCGCGCACAACCTTCAGTCCTCGCGTGTCTCCCTTGCGGGCTGCGTAGGAGAGGTAGAGGAGGCGGTTGTCGGCGAAGTTCGGGTGTAGGACCACATCGAACAGGCCGCTGTTGTCACCCGGGGTGCCCTCGGCGGCTTCCCGGACCCGGTCACTCGGCAGGCCTGTGATCGGTGCGGTCGTCCCCCGCTCCAGGTCGACGCGGAGCAGGTCGCCCTGCTTCTCGGTCACCAGCGCCTGGCGATCGTTCAGGAAGGCGATGCTCCAGGGGCTTGCGAGGCCGTCGACGACCACTTCCTTGGTCGGGGTTGGGGCGTTGTCAGCCGCCGCCGCGCCCATGGTCGCCGCCCAGGCGATGCACACCATCACCAGAGAATTCCTCATCCCAACGCCTCCGCTAACACCAAAGCGTCAGTTTAGCGAGTCGGCGGCTGGTCTCGGTCCCGCACGGCGCAGGCGTGGGTCGCTTCGTCGTATCGGCGACTCAGGGCAGGAGCACTTCGAAGGCGACGATCTGCGTCCCTGCGACTCCCTCGATGCCATTGTCGGTCAGGGTGTCGACGCCATCCCCGCCGTCGAACAGCACCTCGCCCTCGGCACTGACGCGCGTGCCACTGACCACGTCCTCGCCCGCACCGAAGCGCGCACTGAAGCTATCGAGGCCGGTGGTGTCGGTGATCGCCGCCACATCGTTGTCCGCGCCCGTGTCGATCTGCGCGGGGCCGCCGGCGGTGACGAATTCGAGGCGCACGGCGTCTACGCCGGCCTCGGTAGCAACGGTCAAGGCGCCGTCCACGAGGAGATTGCTGAGGGTCACGGCGTCGTCGCCGCTGAAGGTGCTCAAGGCCGCCGCACCGCCGACCGTCACCTCGCGCAGAGTGAACGCGTCAGCCTCGCTGGCGCCGGTGATGGTGGCGTCGCGGCCGACGCTGACGTCCGTCAGGTCCACCTCGAGCGCGCCGTCGCCGCCGATGATCTGAAGATCCGTCCCCACGCTGGCATCGGTGAGATCGACGGCATCATCCCCGGGGCCCCCATCGATGGTCAGGCCAAAGGTGACCTGCAGCGTCACGGGCGCCAGCGTGAACAGGACGTCGTTGCCCTCCCCCAACGCCACGTCGGCGAGATTGAGCGTGGTGAGCTGGCCGAGCCCCAGCCGGTCGGCACCGGCACCGAGCTCCGCCTGCAAGCGCCGCACGGTGCTCGGTAAGCGGACGACCCGCCGCCCGTTGATGGTGGTGCCGGCGAGGCCAAGGATGATCTCGTCACCGCTGCCTGAGGCATCCAGCAGCACTAGCGCGTTGCCGTCGCCATCGCCGTTCAAGGTGAGAACACCGCCGGCGTAGGTGGCCGTAACCTCGTTACCCAACAGGGGCAATGGGAGCGAGAAGAGGAGGCTGGCCGTGGCGGCCGCCCTGCTGAAGCCATTCATGATCTGTGTGGTCCTCCGTGACCTTACCCAACACCGCTTTGATCGGCGGAATTCACCTGACCGTCCATCGGGCCTCGCGGTCGTCTGCCTGCTGCAGCCCCTGAGGCCATAGAACCATAATCAGCGCTAGGGCTACTGATAGACTCAAGCCGTCGCGCTGGCCGGGCCGACGTGCGCTCAATCGCTCGAGGACATCACCAATGGATGGGTTCCTGCCGCTGATCGAGGCGTTCCTCGCCTTCGCCCTCACCATGCTCGGGCTCGCCACCGCGGTGGCAGCACTCACGGGCATCTGGCAGCGCACCTTCCGATGGCGCGCCGCAATACTACGCGAGTCGCTGGTCACACTGTACACGAGCAGGATCGCCCCGCTGCTCGACGGTGGCGCCGGCGACGACGCGACCAAGGAGGACGCCCTGGCGGAATTCATCGTCGAGATGACGATGCTGCCGGTGGCCTACCACGAGGCGTTGCCGAGGGCGAAGGACGAGGTGCGCGAAGCAACAGCCAGCGGCGACGCGGACACGCAGCTGCGCCCGCCCCTGGAGGCGGAGACAGGACTGCGCGCGCGACGCGTCGAGCGGGTGCGTCGCAGCCTCGGCGTGCCTCGAAGCCGCTTCCTCGTGATCCGCCAGGTCTTTCGCCTGGTCCGCGCCTGGCGCGGCTGGCTGGCCTCGCGCTACGCCGTGGAGAGCCTGCCCGAGCCCCAGTTCGCCCGTCGCTTCGCCGACTCGTCCGTCGGCAAAGCGGTGGCGCACACCGTCGGCCCGATGCGCTGGGACGCCTTCATGGGCAATCTAACCGAGAGCTACACCGCCATCGGCGCGGGCGCCACGGAGGAGTTCACCCGTCGCTGCCGCGTGTACACGGTGGCGACGTCCTTCGCTCTGGTCTTCGGCGTGAACGTCGACGCCTTCGACCTCCTCAACCGCTACCTCACCGACCCCGAGGTAAGAACACAGGTACTCGCCCAACAGGAGACGCTGCTCGCGGCAGCGCAGGAGGATTCATCGCCGACCGACTCCGGCGAGAGCACCGATAGCAGCTCACCATCACCTGCCACCCAACGAATGCAATCGGTGATCCAGGAGCTGCGCGACAACGCCCCCGAGGGCAGTGACCTGCGCGCCCTCGCCGATGAACTGGAGGACCTCCGTGGCGAGGCCACCGAAGAGTTCACCAAGGCCAGCGACGCCAGCCGCCTGGTCGCCAGCGAACTCGTCGACAACTTCCCCATCGGTTGGAATCGCTACCCCTACTGCGACGACGCCTACCTCACCGATCCGCGCTGCCTGAGGGTGGTCGCTCACGATGCGCGCAACCCGTCCGCGACCGGTGACGCTGGGGCGTCGGCGAGCACCGTCGAGGCCTCGCAATGGCAGGACTTCAGCACCAGCGTAGGCCGCACCTGGGCGGTCGATGCCGGGGGCATGGTGAAGTGGTTCCTCGGCGTGATCCTGGCGGGACTGATGGCAGGCCTCGGCGCGCCCTTCTGGGTGCGGGTGGTCAACCGCGTGCTCGAGGTGCGCAACGTGGTGAGCTCGCGCAGCGGCGCCGACGATGCCGAAGGCCGTGCGGGTGGATCCACCAACGCCAGCGCACCTCGACCCTCCGATTTGCTGCTCAGCACCGCCACCGTCCTCGACCCCGACGACGCCGCCGCGACCGCCCGTCGCGCCGCCGATGAAGCCCGGGGAAAACCGACGCGCGACACCCGCGCGGGGAGCCGATAGATGACCGTCTCGACCAACGTGGTGGCCGCCGCCCTCTCCGTGGCCCGCGGCCTCGTCCGCCTGACCGACCGCGTGGACAACCTACGCGCCGAGAGCGCGGCCCTGCAGGCGGATCTCGCCCTGCGCGACGCCGTGCTGCTGCTGCCACCGTCAGCACCGACCATGATCGGCGCCCTCCTCGCCCACCTGCGCGCCACCGAGGGCGTGCAGCCCGACCCCCTGGGCGATGACCGCGCGGCCCTGGACGCCCTGGTGCGCAATCCCGCCGCCAGCGAACCGGAGCTGCTCGCGGCGATGCAGACGCACCTACCGGATGCGATCACCTGGACCGTATCGGACCCCGACGGCAGCTTCCGCCAACGCCTGCACGCCAAGCGCAGCGCGTGGAACCTGGACGACGCCGACATCCTGCGTGCCGCCTACTTCTTAGAGCCTGGTCACGATGAGCGCCAGCGCTCCACGCCCTGGCGCATCGCCGTGGCCGTGGTGGAGGTGGCCGCGGAGCTCACCCTGGAGAACGCCGAACTCCTGCTCCACGACGCTGACCTTCGGCCCGTGATCGAGGCGACGCTCGTACGCTTCGCCGACCCCGACGGCGGCCTCGACGCGACGACCGGCCCGGGCCAGCTCCTGCGCCACGTGCTGCGTGCCACTCTGAACGGCGCCCTCGACCACACCGAACTGCTCGGCGAGCAGACCGAGGGGGGCTGGGTGCCGCGCCTGCTCTCCGTGCTGTCGGACCTGCGCGATCGCCAGGGCGAGGATTTCGTCGCCGGCCTCGTGCGCGGCGAGGGCTACCCTCAGCTTGTCGCATCGCTGCTCGATCGGCGCGTGAACCGCCTGAGCGACGACGACGCCAGCGCCTTCGAACAACTCGCCGCGGACGTGCTACGCAGTGCGGCCGACACGATCGGCGCCCAGGCCAGCTTCGAAGGCTTCCTGCAGGCCCACTGGAGCGGGTTACTCGAAGGCACCCTCGATGCGGTGCAGGCCAATGGCCCCGTGCTCCTGAGCGATGCACGCCCCGCCGCCCGCGTCACCCTGCTCGCCGCCATCGACTCCCTCGCCGCCCTCGACGGCCGTGAGGTGCTGCAAGTTTCCACCCTCACCGCGGCCGTGGAGACCGCCATCGCCGCCGTGGCAGCGGATCCGGTGCTGCTGCATGACGATGGCAAACGCTCCGCCTGGCTCAACGAGCTCCTGCGCTCGCTCGCCAGCCTCTCGGCCGACGCAGGCCTCGCCCGTGTGCTCACGCCCGGCGGCGTCCAGTCGCTCCTGCAGACCACCCTGGGCGCCCTCGCCCAGCATCCCACCCTCGCCGGGCGCGAGGATCGCTTCGTCTCCCTCGTCCTTACCCGCGTGTTAGGTGAGCTTTCGGCAGCGCCGTCCCTCGGCCGGGACGTCCTCGCGCAGGCCGCGGTGGAAGGCGTGCTCGGCACCATGGCCCAGCAACCCGCCCTGCTCGGCACCGACTACCCCGTGCTGATCGGACGCCTCGCCGCCACCCTCGCCGACGCCCTCCAGGACGGCAAGCTCAGTCGCGACGACAGTCGCGCGCTGCTGCTGGTGGCCGTGGAACGCGCCGCCGAACAGGGCACGGCGCTCAGCGGTCAGCACACGGACGTGGTCAACGCCTCCCTGCAGGCGCTGCTGAGCGCGTTGCGCCTGCCCGAGACCCGTCTCCTCGACAGCGCGACCCTGCGCCGCGTCGCCGGCGCCGCCCTCGACAGCGTGCTGTCCCGCCCTGATCTCTTCGCCAACCAACCCACCCTACTCGCCGCCGCCGGCGAGGCGATCGTCGAGCAGGTGCTCGGTCGCGACCTGCAACGCCCCAACCTGCGCTCCCTCGCCGGTGCCGCCGTGGAACGCGTGCTCGTGACCTTCGCCGCGCGCCCGGAGCTGCTGGCCCGCGGTCACTACGGACCGATCATCGCGGCGGCCGCCGGCGCCTTGGGCACGGCGATGGAGGACTTCTCCCTCTCCCTGGACGAAGCGCGGGCCATCCTCGATGAGCTGATGACCCTCGCCCTCGAGACGCCCTGGCACTTCGCCGACGACGACGCCAGCACCCTGGCCCAGGCATTGGGCGCCTTCCTACGCGCCTTACTCGCGGAGCACCGCTCCCTGGTCAGCCGCGAGACCCTGGTGGATGCCGTCCGTGCGGCGCTTGCCGTGGTCATCGCGGACCCCGAGCTGTTCCGCCGCCAGCCCCAGCTCCTGGCCGACGGCGCCCGCGCCATCCTCGCCGAAGTCCTGATCGACACGCGCCGCGTCCCGGCCTTCGCCGAGCTCGCGAACGCCGGCGTGCTCGCCATGCTCGAGGCCGTGCAGGAAGCCCCGAATCTCTTGGGCACGCAACACCCGCGCATCGTCGCTACCCTCGCGGGCGGCGTCGCCGAGGCGCGCGCCGCCCGCCAACTCACCCAGGGCCAGGCGCGCAGCCTATTGATCGCGCTAACCTTCGCCTTGCGCGATGACGTGGCGGTCTTCGCCGACCGCGAGTCCTTGGCGAGCAAGCTCCTGGCTCGCCTGCTGGATCGCCTGGTGACCGCGCCGGCCGATCAGCTGCGCTTCAGCGGCGAGACCCTGGTCGAGCTGATCGAGGCCCTGATGAGCGTGGTCGCCGCTCACGGCGTGGCGCTCATCGGCGCCGACCCCCTAGACGCCTTTCTCGAACGCCTGGATGCGGCCCTCGAGGCCGCCGTGCGCGAGGTCACTCCCCTGGTCGGGCGCCTGCTGGAGCTGCGCGAGGCCGCCGTGCTGGTCGCCCGGGTGGTGCGACGCTGGGCCCAGGGCGGCGTACGCACCTTCGACAACCCCGACTTCGCGCGCCTGGTGAACGAACTCGCCCAGGAACTGGCCCAGTAGTCACGCGAGACACGCAGCGGCGCGCCGCGCGCGCCAAGGAAATCGACATGTCCTACGGAACAACCCCTCTCGTGCGCCTGGTGGGCGCATGCCTCATCGCCTGCAGCCTCGCCGGCTGCGTGACCACCGAGCAGGTGGAAGCCATCGTCGAGAGTTCGAACGCCGCCGTCATCAGCCTGGTGGAGAGCTCCAACGACTCCTTGGACACGCTCATCGCCAATGCCGATCGCGAGGCCATCGACGCCGTTAGCACCGACGCCACCTTACTGCCCGAAGGCAACGCGGGCGACGACGCCTGGCTGCAGAGCGTCGAGCGCATCGACCGCTTCATCGCCGACCACCCGCAGGCGCAGGTGGTGAACAACACCCTGCGCGTGCGCCAGGCCTCGATCCTGATGATGGCCAAGCAGTTGAATCTGGCCGCCGCCGTGTTCGATGAGGTGAATCCCGACATCGCGCTGAATCCGCGCGATCGCGCCGTGTACGACGCGCGCGAGCCGCTGCTGTTCTGGTACAGCCTCTCCGGATCACTGGAGCGTAGTCAGGCGAACGCGATTCCAGCGCACCTCGACACCTTGGCGGCGGTCGCCGATGGGCTGCCAGTGGATCTGGCAGCCCGCCGTTACCTGGAGCAGGTACGCGTGCGCATGGCCCTGCGCCTGGGGCGCTCGATCACGCGCGCGCAGCCGCTGGTCGATCTGTTGGAGGGCCCGCTGGCCCGCTACGACGGTACCTTCGACGACGCGCGGGATACGGTGTTGGCCTGGCATACGGACAGCCTCGACGGCCCAGCGGCCGTGAGTCAGCTG
>JBCBZW010000142.1 GCA_039815145.1 Pseudomonadota bacterium | reverse complement strand
CGATCGATCTTGACCGATCGCTAATAATGCTACAGGAGTGAACGTAATGTTGTCTTCTGTATGTATTGTTGCTCTTCAGTGCACAATAGAAATTCTCTCAGGATGAAGCTGCATTAACGAGACCAATAAATCCATGTCAATTCTGTCTCGTACAGGTCGGACATATCTTGCACGTGGGGCTAGAACATTAGACTCGGGTCTCGAAAAACGTTAACTGCGCCTGCTTTTGTGCGCAGCAGTGCTCACAGAGCCTTCTACATGACCAATAAATCCATGTGCTTCGTCTTATGTTACCTGTAGCCGCAGCTACAGGTGACTTTGCGCAACGCCGAGCTCGCGTCGCTGGTGCGCGGGTATGGTGGGCGGACTTGTGCAGAGCTTCCCTAAGCAAAGCAGGGGGCGGCAGGACGCCGCCCCCAAGACATCACGACGAGTAGCGGCCTTAGCTCACGGCACACCCGGGGTTGGTGCAGTTCTGCACGGCGTCACGCAGATCGGCGCGGGTGATGAAGCCGTTGCCGTCCACGTCGCGGGGATCGTCCGGACCATCCGCCAGCGTGCCCAGGGCGAGGAAGATCTCGCGCAGGTCCACGCGGTCGACATCGCCGTCGCCGTCCACATCGCCCGGGATGTCCTCGACGGTTTCCGCCGTGATCTGGAAGATCGTGCCGCTCAGGAAGTCGGCGCCGTACAGCTCACCGCGGTTGTCCTCGCCGAAGGTGGTGAAGAGCACCTGACCCGCGGGAAGTACCACCGTCTCGATCAGATCGTTCACCGGACCCGCTAAGGACCGGATCGACGAGTTGCAGAAGTCGGAGAAGAAGTACTGACCCTGGATCGCCGGGAAGTCTTGCCCGCGATAGACGAAGCCGCCCGTGACCGAGCAGTTGCCATCGACCGCGTGCAGGTACTCGAAGACCGGGTCGACATAGCTGCCGTTGCAATCGCTCAGGTCGAACTCCTGCGAGCCCTCGAAGCAGCGCCAGCCGAAGTTCAGGCCACCGCCAGCACCGGCGGTCACGAAGTCGATCTCCTCGACGTCGTTCTGGCCCACATCGCCGATCCACAGATCGCCCGTGTCACGGTCGAAGCTGATGCGCCAGGGGTTGCGGATACCGAGGGCGTAGATCTCGTCACAGCCCGCGCCGCCGGCGCCATCATTGAAGGCGTTCGACGCCGGGATGGCGTAGTTGGCCTCGCTCACCAGGGTGCAGTCCGGCGAGTTGCCAGGACCTGGCGGGGTGTCCACGTCGATACGCAGGATCTTGCCCATCAAGGTCACGGGGCTCTGGGCGCGGTCGTTCGGGTCACCGCCACTGCCGCCATCGCCGGAGGCGATGTAGAGGAAGCCGTCGGGGCCGAACTTGAGGTCACCGCCGTTGTGGTTGCTGAAGTCCTGCTCGAACTCCACAAGCACCAGCTCGCTGTTCGGGTCCGCGACGTTGGGATCGCCGGTGACCTGGAAGCGCGAGACGCGGGTGCGATCGAGGCCGGGGCCGGGATCGAAGATGTAGTTCACGTAGAAGAAGCCGTTCTGATCGTAGTCCGGGTGGAACGCGATACCGAGCAGGCCCTCCTCGCTGTTGTTGAACTTCACGCGGTCCTCGATATCGAGGAAGTCCGCGGGCGGCACCTGGCCGTTGCCGTCGATCAGGCGCACCTTACCGCGCTGTTCGGCCACGAAGAGCCGCTCATCACCGGCGTTAGCCAGGGCGACGGGCGCGTTGAAGCCGCCCGCCAGGGCCACCAGTTCGATGACGCTCGGGTTGGGCGGCGGGGGCGGCGGGGGCGGATCCTCGAAGCCGTTGATCACGGTGATCGTCAAGCTGTTGGTGCCCACACCGTCGCCGGCGAGGTCGAGGTTGCCGGTGGTGGAGTTACCGGCCGCGTAGAGGATGGCATCCGTATCGTAGTTAGGTGCCGTCCAGTCGAAGGTGAAGACGAGCTGACCGCCACTGAAGGCCTGCGGCTCGGTGTGGGCCAGTTCGCCCTCGATGATCTGGGTCGTGGCGTCGCCCGGCACGAGTTCACCGATGCCATCCGACACGGAGACGTTGAGGCCACCGGTCACCCCCGGACCACCGGCGATGGTGACCGTGTAGGTATTGCTGGTACCGGCGTCCACGGTGGCGGGGCCGGTGATGGTGACGAAGGGCACGGGTGCACCCGGTGCGTGGCACACGGTGCAATCACTGCCACCGTTAGTGTCTGGGTTACCGCTGAAGCCATTGCGACCGAAGCGGCTTGCCTCGGCTTGTGGCGCAGCCATGCTGGCGAGAATTATCCCTGTGGCAAGTGCCAAGGGGAGCGAGTTGCGAAAGTCCATTATTTGGAACCCCCATTCCTTTAGAGTTGTTCGCAGACCCTATCATGCGGCGCCCGTGCGGCGTCATTATTTTCTGGTGACATCGGGACGAGAGGCGCCGAACTCGCGATGACAACCCCTTTCCAAATCGTCGATGTGTTCTCCCCCCGTGCCTTCGCCGGGAATCCCGTGGCGGTGGTGTTCGCCGATGCGTCGCTCGGCACCGACACGATGCAGCGCATCACTCGTTGGCTAAATCTCTCCGAGACCTGCTTCGTGCTGCCCACCACGGAGCCGAAGGCGGATTACCGCGTGCGCATCTTCACCCTCGAGCGGGAGCTGCCCTTCGCAGGCCACCCCACGTTGGGCACGGCCCACGCGTGGCTGCGCGCCGGCGGTGTGCCGCAGAGCGAGGATGAGATCGTGCAGGAGTGCGGCGCCGGCCTGGTCCGCTTGCGCCGTAGCCCGCAGGGGCGTCTTAGCTTCGCCGCGCCGCCCCTCGAGCGCTCCGGCCCCCTCGATCCCACGAAGCTCGCGGAAATCGCAGGCGTGCTCGGCATCGTCCAAGACGCGATCGTCGATGCGGCCTGGTGCGACAACGGCCCGGGCTGGGCCGGTATCCTGCTCCCCAGCGCGGAGGACGTGCTGGCGTTGAAGCCCGCGAGCGCCCACCCGACGCGGATCGATATCGGCGTGGTCGGCCCTTACACGGCCGACGAGCTGGCAGCCGTCGAGCTAAGGGAATTCTTCAGCGACCACACGGGCGCCCTGCGTGAGGATCCGGTCACGGGCAGCCTCAACGCCTCGATCGCCCAATGGCTGGTGGGCAGCGGCAGACTCGAGGCCCCGTACCTCGCAAGTCAGGGCACGGCCCTCGGCTGCGAGGGACGCATTCACATCGAGGCGGACGCCACCGAACAACTCTGGGTGGGCGGCGAGACCCACACCCGGTTCGAAGGCGAGACCCACCTCGCCTAGGCGCGATGAGCGAGCATCTCCTTGAGACCACCACATGATTGATGCCAGCGCGTTGAGCGATCTCCTCGCGAGACTCGAGCAGCTGCCGCGCACTCACCTGGCGCTGCTGCCAACGCCGATCCAAGCGCTGCCCAACTTCGGCAGATCGCTCGGCGGCCCCACCCTGTGGATGAAGCGAGATGACCTCTCAGGCCTCGAGGGCGGCGGCAACAAGACGCGCAAGCTCGAGTACCTGGTCGGCGACGCGCTCGCGCAAGGCGCCGACATGTTGGTCACCGTCGGCGCCATTCAATCGAATCACACGCGGCAAACGGCGGCGGCCGCCGCCAAGGCGGGACTCAAGTGCGCACTCCTGCATTGCGCATGGACTCGAGATGCCGGCCCCGAGTATCGCAAGGTCGGCAACCTGCTCCTGAGCCACCTGCTGGGCGCGGACCTGTACGTCGATGAGACGGAACGCCCGATCGAAGACCAGGGCCCCCTCGAGGCGTTCATGGATCGCCTGAGGAGCGAGGGCCACACCCCTTACCTGATCCCGGGCGGCGCCTCGGAGCATCGACTCGGCAGCATGGGCTACGTGGGCTGTGCCGCGGAGATCGCTGCGCAGATGGCGAACACCGGGCTCGCGTTCGACTACCTCGTTCATTGCACCGGCTCGAGCAGCACGCAAGCGGGTTTGTTAGCCGGGTTCGCGGCGCTCGGCGTCGAGACCCGCGTCATCGGCGTGTCCGATGATGACGAGACAGCCATCAAGAAGGCGCGCGTACTCGAACTCGCCAACGCAGCGTTGCAGACGCTGGGGCTGACCGCGAGGGTTACCGATCAGGCTGTCGACATCGTCCCCGCCAACGACAACGCCTACGGTGTGCCGGATGAGGCGATCATCGAGGCGATAAGGTCGCTAGCCAGAAGCGAGGGACTCATCGCGGACCCCGTCTACGAAGGCCGCGCGATCCGTGGACTCCTGAACCTGGCGGCCGAGGGTCGCTTCGAGAAGAGCGCCCGGATACTGCTCATGCATCTGGGCGGATCCCCTGCGATTCACGCCTACGCGTCGCAGTTCGGTCCCATCGCACTGCGGCCGGTGACACGCTGAGTTCGTTGCACGCGTCTTCCAGCCGCGTCGTGTGGTGATTCCCCCTAGGTACCGCAGAAGGTCTGCCGCACCTCCTCATCGTCCGTGGGCGCCAGCGCCAGGTGCGCGTAGGCGTCGCGCCAGGTGAAGGGATCGCGCGCCACCTGCAGTAGCTCGTCGAGTCGGGTGTAGTCTTCGGCGTCGTAGGCGGCTCGAATCGCGTGCTCCACCTGGTGATTGCGGGGGATAAAGGCGGGGTTCACCCGCGTCATCGCTGCTTGGCGCAGGGCATCGCCCTGGGGTTCCGCTTGCAAGCGTGCCCGCCAGTCAGCGAGCCACGGGTCGATGGCCTTGGTGCTGACGAACTCCGCGCGCAAGGCATCATCCTTCGTGTCCGCTTCCGCGCCCAGGGCGCTCAGCGCACGGAAGGTGCGGGTGAAATCTGCCTTGCCCTGCTCCATCGCCTCCAGCAGGCGACCGACCAGCGACTGGTCGTCCGGCTGCTCCAGGGCAAGCCCCACCTTGGCTCGCCACCCGGCCGCGAGGACCGTGCCCAGGCGCTTCACATAGCCATCGAGCACCCCCTCCACCGCTGCGATCGCGCGCTTCTCATCCTCGTCGATCAGCGGCAGCAAGGTGTCCGCCAAACGACCGAGGTTCCAGGCACCGATCATCGGCTGATTGGAATAGGCGTAGCGGCCACGTTGATCGATCGAGCTGAATACCTTATTCGCCTCGTAGGCGTCGAGGAACGCGCAGGGGCCGAAGTCGATGGTCTCGCCGACAATGGAGACGTTGTCCGTGTTCATCACGCCGTGGATGAAGCCGACGAGCTGCCAGCGCGCGACCAGCTCCGCCTGGCGCTCACAGACGGCCTCGAAGAGACCCAGCGCCGGCGTTGGGTGATCGCTCAAGCTTGGATAGTGGCGCCGGACCACGTAGTCCACGAGCGTGCGCAGGGACTCGAGATCCTGGCGTGCGGCAAAGAACTGGAAGGTGCCCACGCGCACGTGCGACTCGGCGATACGCACCAGCACGCCGCCCGGCTCCGGTCCGCGCTGGCGCAGTACCGTGTCGCCGGTGCGCACGATGGCCAGCGCGCGCGTGGTTGGGATGCGCAGGCCCGCCATGAACTCGCTCACCACGTACTCGCGAATCACCGGCCCGAGGGCGGCGCGGCCATCGCCGCCGCGGGAGAAGACGGTGGCACCGGAGCCCTTCAGGTGCAGGTCGTAGCGTGTGCCATCGCCGGCCAGGAACTCGCCGAGGAGCACGGCGCGCCCGTCGCCTAGCTGGGGATTGAAATGGCCGAACTGGTGGCCAGCGTAGGCCATGGCGATGGGTTCGGCGCCGGGCGCCGCCGCCGCGCCGGCGAGCACAGCCGCGCCCTCGCGAGACCCGAGGGCGGCGCTGTCCAGGGTGCCTAGCGCCTTCAGGAGCCGTTCGTTCAGGCGCAGGATGCTAGGCGCCGGCACCCCGCGCAGGGGCTGGTGGGCGTAGAACCGCTCGGGCAGGCGAGCGTAGGTGTTGTCGAAGGGAATCATGGCGCCGATGGTACGCCACCCCACCGCTACGCGCGCAGCCTAGAGTTTCTGCTTCGCCACCCAGGCGACGTGGCGGCTGATCGCCTCGTCCGCGCGCAGCGCCTCGAGCGAGGCGAACTCCTTGGCCAGGCGCTTCTCGTCGTAGAGGTCGTGGATGCCATCGTGGCACAGACGGCAGATGTCGATGCCTAGGTTCAAGAACTCGCGCGAGTAGTGCTTTCGGTAGTACGGGCGGCGATGGAGCTTGCGCGGAATCAGGTGATGGAAGGTGAGGGGGCGTTCGCGCTCACACAGGAGACAGCGACCGTACTTGCCGCGGCGGCGGCCGAACTTGAGCACGCTGGTGGTGACCTGTCCCCGTTGCGGCGGTGGCGATCGCCACCGCCGCAATCCGTCAGAGACGCAAGCTCCCTAGGGCAGGGAGTCCACGCTGGACCCACGGCAGGAGGCGAGTTCCACAGCCTGCACGAAGCTGCCGCAGTTCGGCGCCGGCACGTTGAGATCCCCACCGAAGTTACCGTTGCCGTCCGCCGTGAACACGTTCAGCACGTTGATGCTGTCCAGGCCCAGCGGGAGCCCGGGACAGGGGCTGGCCGCCGGCAACTCCCGCGCGCGCAGGCCGTCGCTGCGCAGGACGATCACCCGCGCCCCCGGCGTCGCGCCGGTTCCGTCAAAGTTGACGACGCCCGGGCAGCTACCGGTGGGATCCATGGAGAGGCCCAGGGCGCGGTTCTCCCAAAACTGGTTAGCCACCGCCCCGAAGCCGAACACGCCGGTGCCATCGGCGCCGGTGATGTAGATGTCGAGGTCGCCGTCGAGGTCCATGTCGATCACGTCCGCGGACATGCGCTGATAGGCACCGTTGTCCGGGAACACGACGCCCGTGCCGGGATCCGTGGCGTTGGTGAAGTTACCGTTGCCGTCGTTCACCCAGACGCGGATGTTGTCGTTGGGGTTGGTGACCACGGAGGTGCCGATGGCGTCGATGTCGCCGTCGAGATCGATGTCGGCCAGTTCCACATCGTAGGTGAACTGCTCGGCACCGGGCAGCACGCGACGGGTGAAGTTACCGGGGGCCAGGGGGTTGTTGATGAAGACCACCGAGCTGAAGGAGCCGACGATGATGATGTCGTCGAGGCCGTCCGCGTTGAGGTCACCGGCGGAGCCTGCGAAGCCCGTGGCGTCGAGGAAACCGTTGAACACGAAGGCCGGCACGGGCAGTTGGCCGTTGTGGCGGAACAGGGCGGCATCGCCGCTCTCATTCACCAGCACCACATCCGGGAAGCCATCGTCGTTGAAGTCCGTGAAGAACGCATCGTGCATGGAACCGCTCGGTGCGCTGGCCGTGACCGTGTCGCTGAAGGTGGTGCCGCCGCCGTTGATGTACACCTGGCCGCGGGTGCTGAAGCGGAAGGCCGCGAGGACATCGACGAAGCCGTCGAAGTTCACGTCCCAGTGACCGATGTCATCGGGTGACCCACTCGGGAAGTCAGGGTTCGGGAACCAGGCGGTCGAGTCCTCGACGAAGCGGCCCGGCATGCCGTTGAAGTTGTTCATCACCACGCGCACGAAGGTGTTGGCCTGGCTCGCCGCCTGCACCCAGTCCGGCAGGTCGTCGTTGTTGAGGTCGATGAAGTCGGCATCGTAGGCGACGGCGTCGCCGACGAAGTTGCCGCCGGGCAGCACGGTGGTCACGAAGGGACCGTCCGTGTCGGCCGCGTTCACCGGCTCGAAGTTGATGGGCGTAAAGTACAAGCCGAGGCGGTTGATGCGCAGCACCTCGTGGGTGCCGTTGCCCTGGTTGTTGGAGTTGTTGTCGATGATGTCGGGGTAGCCGTCGCCGTTGATGTCCGCAACGTCTGCATCCTTGGTGCGCGCGGTGTTGAAATTGCCGTCGCCGAAGAAGCCGGAGACGTCGAAGTCATCGTCCAGGCGGGTCTTTTCGAACAGGTCGAAGGTGGCGCCGCCGGCGCTGATGATCTCCGCGGCGATGGGTGCGGAGGTGCCGTCCGCCATGGTGACGCTCACCTGCACGCCGCCGAGGCTGACGGGGCCGTTGGTGCCGCCCGCCGGTACGCGGATGGAGATGTAGTCGTCGCGCCAGACGTAGGGCACGCCACCGGCCGTGACGGCGCCGCCGCCGGCCGCGGCGAAGGTGACCCCGCTGACGCCGGGCTGGTAGGTGCCGAAGCCGCTGCCGCGCAGGATGATGCGCTCATGCACACGTTGGGCGGTCGGCGAGACACTGGTGATAGTCGGCGCCGCAAAGGCACCGGCGCAGGTAAGTACGCCGCATCCCAGCAGCGCAATACTAGCGATTCTATTAGCAAACATTGATCGTGAACCCCGATTATCGTTGTGGTGTATGCCTAGTCGAGTCTAGCAGGCTGCTGCAAACAGCGTACGTTGGTGCGGTGCGCGCACGAAAAAAAAGGGCCTCCCGAAGGAGGCCCTTTTCCACTCCCGCGCAACTCGCAAGAAGCAAGTGCGTGGAGAGCTGCTTGATTAGTCCATCAAGCGGGGCAGATTGCCGCGAGCAGCGAAGGTGCAAGCACCCGGGATAACCGTGTACGGCTGATCCGCCTGGTAGGTGATACCAGTGGTCAGGCCGAACAGGTTGAACAAGCCGGACACGCCGCCCTTGAAGACGAAGCTGAAGTCATCGAAGCCGCCGCAAGCGAAGTTGCCCGGGGTGCCACAGATGACGCCGCGAGCGCCCGCCGCCAGCGGGATTACGTTATCGATGTTCACTGCGCCGGCGCCGCCGTCACAGAAGATGTCCCACGAACCGCCAGACTCGCCGGCGTCGATGGTGATGCTGTCGCAGAAGTTGTCGAAGGTGATGCAGTACGGGCCGATTTGTGCGTTAGCGGCACCAGCGGAAAGCGTCAGTGCAGCCAGTGCCAGAAGGATTCTCTTCATTGTGATCCCCGATTAGTTTTCGTTTGAGGTTTGGTCCGGTAGCTCCCATGCCGCCGGTGCACCGAATGTAATCTGTAAATTCACGGAATAGAAGACCCACGAAGCATCGAATTCTCCCGAGTGGCGATGTGCAGTTGCGGCATCGACCCCGATGACACCGATACCACCGGGGAATCGGCTGCGCTTCCCTGAACAGAATCAAGACAACATCTGGATGGGGCAGCAAGCGTGCAACCTATCCCTAGCGTTAGTATGGCATCGCACCAAGCCCTCTCTCAGGCGACGATCTAGCCCCTCCCCAAGCGTTATGTATTGACTGCACCGCAAGGTGACAATAATTTGGATTCACGCTTGGCGGATCGCGTGGCATCGAAACGTCCGGCGCGGTAGACATAAGGTGCTTCAATCGTTAACTAGGGTCTTCAGCTAAAGATGAATACAACGACACGGTGGTGCGTTGCCGCGGCAGCGACACTCGCCTTTGGCGGGGCGCACGCGAGCGAGCGCGTGCAATTCGCCGATGCCTCGGCGTCCTCCGGACTCACCAGCTTTCAACACTTCTCTTACGGCTTCGGCGGCGATGGGCTCGCTGGCGCAGCCTGGTTCGACTACAACAACGACGGTCTCCTGGACCTCTACCTCACCAACGGCAAGGACGCGACGGGCGAGGTCGCGGGCCGGGTCGGCTTCGAGAACGCCCTGTTCGAAAACCAGGGCGACGGCACCTTCCTCAACGTAGCCGCCGCCAAGGGCGTCACCTCAGGCGCCGGTGATTCGGGCGCGATCGCCGCGGACATCGACAACGATGGCGACCAGGACCTGTTCCTCACCGGGGATGGCGGCATGCTCGGCGAGGACCCCCTGACCGGCGTGCAGACGGTGGACACGGGCGTGCGCCTCTTCATCAACCAGGGCGCGCCGGATTACACCTTCGTCGAAGCGGATAACGAAGCGGTGGGCCTCACGGGCTTCGAGACCACGATGAGCGCAGCCTTCGGCGACATCGACAGCGACGGCAAGCTCGACCTCTTCGTCACCGCCAGCGGCACCCGCGGCATCGGCTGCTCACCGCCCAACGGCTGCTTCGAGGACGATCCCACGATCCAGCTGCACAAGAGCCGGCTGTACCTGAATCGCTCAGGCAACGGCGAGATCCGCTTCCGCGACATCACCGACTCGTCCATCATCGGCGACACACAATACGGCGCCCTGGCCACCGCCTTCTCCGACTACGATCGGGATGGCCGCATGGACCTCTTCGTGGTCAACGGCGTGCTCACCACCTTCGGCCCGACGCCGATCCAGCTCTACCACAACCGCGGCATCGACGCGGTGGGTCGCACGGTGCTGTTCGACGACATCACCAACCAGGTGGGCCTGGAGCCGCAGAGCGCCTGGATGTGCATCACCGGCGCCGACTTCGACGGTGACCTCGGCATCGACTGGTTCATCACCAATACAGGCAACGGCCAGCGTCCCCACGCCCTGTACCACTGGTCCGCGCGCCAGGGCCGCTACAACGATGTGGCCGAGCTCACGCAGTTGAACGGCCCGAGCCCGAGCCCGGCGGACTACTTCGGCTGGGGCGCCGTGGGTGAGGACTTCGACCTCGACGGCCGCGCCGACCTCTTCTTCGGCGGCAGCCCACCGCCGCTCGAGGGCACGGGCCCGAACAACCCCGGCGTGCTGCTGATGAACGATCCGCCGACGCCGATCTTCGCCGACTACACGGCGGACACTACCGTCGACATGTCGGACTGGTACACCTCGGGCGTGGCCGCGGCGGACTACGACAACGACGGGCGCGTCGACATCCTCGTCGCCACCGACAGCTGGGACGGCGACGGCCGCTCCCCGGAGCTCACGGGCACGCCGGTGCTGCTGCGCAACGAGACCGTGAACGACAACGCGTGGATCACCCTGCGTCTGCAGGGCAACGGCGTCGACACCAACCGCGACGCGGTGGGCGCACGTGTGCTGCTGATCGTGGGTGAGCCGCCGAACCGCACGATCCAGGTGCGCGAGATCTACGCGGGCTCGAGCTTTCTCTCCATGGACAGCCCCTGGATGACCTTCGGCCTCGGCCAGATCGAGCCCGGTACCCGCATCCTCGCGGCCATCGACTGGCCCAACGGCCCGCAGACGCCGGGCAACGTCTGGGACGTACGCGGTCCGCTCACGCCGAATCAGATCGTGGACATCGTCCAGGACTGAACCGCGCGGCCACAAAAAAGCCCCTCCCCGCCTGACGGCGAGGAGGGGCCTTTGAGGCTCCTCCTAGATTAGATCAGCGCACGATGCGCAGCGGCTGCGACGCCAGTGCGATCTCCTGCTGCATGCCGTTGATCCCGACCACCACGCGGTACTGGCCCGGTGCCACGATCGAGGGCAGTTCCAGGAACCCGCGCTGCTGCACGCGATCGCCGAAGCGGTACACCTGCGAGCGACTCCGCTTGGACGCGAGGACGCGGCCATCGGCGGTCTGCAGGCTCACCTCGAAGGGCACGCGCACCGTGTCCTTGCGGTTGTGCATGATGTCGAGGTCGAAGGCCACCACGGAGCCCGCCCGGGCCACGTTGCGGTCCAGGGCGATGTTGAGGGCACAACCGGCAGGCTCGTTGCCGCCGTAGGTGTGGATCACGGTGATCGTGTCCGATGCGCCCGCGTCCAAGGACACCGTGTACTCGGTGCCGATGAAGCCATCGGCAGGATCGACGACGCCGGGCGGGAAAGCGCCCGAGTTGCCGTTGGTCTCGTAGCCGACGCCAGCGATGAGGGTGCGCCAGCTGTCGGGCACGCCGAAGGCATCCCACACTTGCACGTCCGTGCCGAAGCCAAAGGGCGGCGGTCCATCAGGCGGCTCGATGCCGTTCTTGCCACCGTAGTAGACATCGCCCGTCGTGCCGCTGAGGGTGACGGCCGTGTCCCCCGGCGCGTCGGCTTCCTGTTGGTAGACGTAGGTACCGAGGTTGCCCCCGATGCCCATCGTGCCGACTTCGTCGTCGCCGAAGTCGGCGGTGAGCCAGACGAGATCGCCGTCGAAGGCGCGCACCATTTCGAAGGCCGCGGGCGAGTCGGCGAGGTTGGTGATCGTGTAGTCCTGGCGCACGATCGCGCGATTGCCTTCGGATGCCGATACCGTCTGCGTGAGGTCAAAGCGCAAGAGCGTGCCGCCGCCGCGCACTTCAAACTGGCTGACGGCCGTGTCGTCCACACCATCGCCGTTGGAGTCACTCGTCACGTTCGCCGCGGTGACCACGCTGG